>JACQGJ010000168.1 GCA_016199605.1 Armatimonadota bacterium
AGCATGGAGGGGGCTGCCGGAGCAAGTTGGGGATCACCCGGTGGAGATCACCCGAACTCGTTCCGAATCACTTCCAGGCGCAGACCGGCGAGAGCATCTTTGAATTGCTTGAGTAGTGTTTCGCCCGAAGTGCAGAGGGGGCTGCACTGGCTTGCGGTCGTCGGATTCTGCGCCGTCACATCTCTCTTGAAGTCCTCCAACAACCGTTCCAGAGCGGCCCTGGTTTCACTGTCGTAGCGGAGATGGTGCTTCGCCATGAGGTCCATCAACTCCTCCAGCGTGTCCGCTGCCCGACCGCCATAGTAGTTCTGCAACCAGTCGGCATATCCGGTAAAGACCAGATGTCCGAAGCGCGAGGGCGAATGGAACCCGCCCTGGGTGTCCGACCAGCAAGTCCACAAGACCTGAGGCTCCAGACACCGTTGACGGTTCAGGTTCAGACCCCAAAGGGCGCGCGGTGAGGGTTTGCGTCCGAGCAACGCAAAGGGGATCGCTGCTTCAACCGTCCAGTTGTCAGCATTGACGGCGGCGGCTCCACGCCAGCGAGCAGTCAGGCTGTCATCCATGTCGTTGCCGCGATGGGTGTCGCGCTCGCCCTGCACTCCCACGCGGAACTGAAGATATGTGAACTGGTCGTAGTCACTGTCTATGAAGATCTCGATGGATTCTTCCGTGGGCGCGACCGGCCCTCGCTGAAGGCGCTCCCGGAGCGTGTCCATCCGGGGTTCGCCACAGACGAGTGCGATGTACAGTCGCCCCTCGTCCCAGCACAACCTGCCACGGGTTTCCACGGGAGAGTTGCTTCCGCCGATCTTCACGAAGGGCCCGGTCTGCTCTGCGCTCTGCCAGCACTCCTCGTCGAGCTTGCCGTCAATGGTCGGCGGCTGCGCGACCTTCGAGGCGGAGTAAACAAGGGACGAATCGCTCGCAGACGCATTGCCAACATGGCCGGCGATTAGGAGTCCGGCGACGAGGAGCAGCAGTCGTTTCATTTCTGTCCCTCCTGCTTCAGGTTAACCGCCCGCTTCACTGTAATCCCGCTCATGGCGTCCCGCACGACGATGGTGTACCTGCCAGGCTTATCGTTCAGTGCCCACGGGACCGCCGTCTTTGCCCGTCCCCTCTCGGAGAGAAGGTTCTGAGCGTAGTGTGTGAGATCCTTCCCGTTGGGGTCAACCACTTCCACGCGCAATACGTGGCGAGAGGGTTCAGCCCCACCGGTGTTGACCGAAATCTGCACCGTCATCGGCGCGCCGGCAACAGCCGTCGAGGAGGGAGTGACCTCGAGACTGCTTACTTTGTACGGAGACAGGGCATAGAGCGCGGCCCGGTAGGAGAGGTCGGCTTCTGTGCGGCCGGCGAACCCAAGATACTTGCCGGTCATCACGTCGTAGAGGTGAGCCTTGCGGGGAAACTCGATGCGAACGCGGTAAGGTTCGTTGTCGTAGAGGAAGTATTCCCGCAGCAATCCCACGAACTGAATCTCACCGCACTGGAAGCGGGTGATCTCGGTCGGCGGCATCCGGTCCGTCTTCAACGGAATTACTTTGACCTGAGGCGCCACGCGGGCGTTCTCTCGCAGCAGGGCGGCGAGTCGCTGGCTCTTCTCGACCGGCAGACGCTTCCAGCCAAACTGGTTCAGGTGCGCTTTGGAGTAGCCTTCCAGCAGGTTGCCGATGAGAACCGTCTTGCCTTTGCCAACGGTCGTCACCGTCTCGGGCTTGTCCGAGGGAAACAAATCAGCCAGCAGGCTTTCGGTTTGAGGAGTGCCATGACCGTTCAGTGTACCAGGGAGAAGATCGGCGAGGAGGACGCCACCGTTCTGAACAAATTTGCGGATCTCCTTCGCCTCGGCTTCGGATACTGCGCGGCTGTGCGGCATGACGAGAACCTTGAAGCTCTGCTTCGCCAAGGCGCCTTTCTCAATCTCCGAGGTGGCGACGTACTGATACTGCAATCCGATGTCTTCGAGCACTTTGTTGAAACTCGCCACCGCTTGGGAGTAGCCGGAACACCAGTCGGAATCCTTCGCGGCGAAGAGGCTGTCGGCGATGCGCGAGACTTCAGAGTGATGAATGGCGATCCCGTCGTTGAGGCGCGCACTTGATAGAAGGAGCTTGCCCACGCCTGACCGGATCGATTTCAGGGCTTCAGTTCGCGCTTCAAAGAAAGGCAGCGAAGCGAGGTCCGGCGCGTAACCCGCGAGCGGGCCGGGCGCGCCCATCGTCCAGAACCACGTGGTGTTCAACTGATGGAAGAGGCTGTACCACGGGAAGAAGTGGCAGTAGGTCGGAGTGTTGGGGCCGATCTGCCAGGACAACCCGTAGGTGCCGTACCACATCCCTCGGACCTGGTTGGGACGAGCGAAGGAGCGGATCATCTCCATCTGCGCCGAATCGTACATGTAGGATTGGAGGATGCCGATATTGCGGCTGAGTGTCCACCAGTCGCCGCCGCTGTTGGGAGCATCGAGTCCGACGCCACCATCAAACCCGGCCCGCGCGCCGGGGTCATTCTTCGACAGCGCCTCACCGCTCTTGTGATAGAACTCGGCGAAGACGCGATTGGAGGAGAGCCGGTGCTCAATCCATCGCGCGTAACCTTTCGTCTCCTTTGCCTCCTGGAAAGCCAGCGGCATGACTTCGTCCCAGGACTTGCAGCCAGTGCCCCATTCCCGGTTGACCGCCTCCAAGTCGAAGTAGACGCCCTTTAGGTAGGTGCGGAACGCGGCAAGGCAAGTTCTCGACCAGCAGAGGTTGGGGTCGCCGTAAGCGTAGTTGGTTTCGTCTCCGTGGGTCCATGCCAGGGGGCCATAGGGTCCGAACATCTGGCTCTGAATATCACCCCACTTGTCGAGGTTGGCAAGGGTGGTTGGATCGCTCATGCAGCCATACGCGGTCTTGGGGTCCACGGCGACGATGTGATCCGGTCCGGCCCCCAAGCAACCGTAGCGCGCGGTGTAAGGCAGGGACGCGAGGTTGGCCATCGCAAGGTTTCGCGCATTCGTGTTGCCGCGCCATCCGATGTCAATGGCCGTGGCTTCATCAGAGGTGGACAGCTTGCGCAACATGAGGTGCGTGAGGAAGTTGTTCTCTCCACCGCTCCATACGATGTCGTTGAAGTCGTCCCAACCCAAACGGGCGCGGACGGGGAAGGCGAGGGATGATTCGCAGACGACCTTTCCGTCGCGGACGAGTTGCGCCTCGACACGGTAGAGCGAAGTGAGCGGGCGAAGGGGCGCGAAGCGGAACGGTGCCGTCGTCTCGGCTGGCTGAAGCAAGCGCGACTCCACGAGCCGATGGTGGTTGTCCCATAGGTTGACCTTTATCTTTTCGTTCTTCTGCAGAGACCGCACGAGCGACACTCTTCCCGACACCCAGTCGCGGCGGTTATATGCCTTCTGGTCAAGAACGATTTCGCCGAAAGGAGAGTCGGCAGTCACTGTGAAACTGCGGCTGCCCCACGTGAGTGTTTCCTTACCTCCGGGCGTGAGAATCCACGCGTCCACGAAGTAGTCCCCGGTAGGCAGATCGGGCAACGCGAAGCTTACCTTGTCGGTTGCCTTCTTTACTCCGAGCAGAGCGGTGTGACCATCCTTTCGGTTGCGCACGACCACGCGCGTTACAGCGTCAGGCGGCATGTGATCCCCTTCCACGAGAACCCTTTTTCCCGCGGCGGGCCAGGGGACCTTCTCGTCGATGCTGATGCGTTTGAGGGTTACCTCTGGCTCCTTCTTCCCGGCCCAGAGGACGGCTTTCGCCACCAGTGCCTGGTAGTATTCGTAGGGAACGAACTCGGCTTCAGGTTGTTTTTCCAGAGGCTGGAATCCATCTTTGGTGTCGATGAGGTCCCATTGTGGAGTCAGGCATGGCCACGCGCAGGACTCCCATTCTTCTTTGGGCATCGGCGGCTCCCGGTAGTCGAGAACCACCACGCGTCCTTTGCCGAAGAGACAGGTCGTGACGAGCTTGTCGCGGTCAATCCTCTCGAATCGCGGCAGCACAGCAAGGGGGAGGTTCGAGGTAATGAACGCCGCGCCCTCCGGGGCCGCATGGCGACTGAAGACCAGGTCGAGCTCTTTGTCTCCCTTCGGAGGGTTCACGTAGACGAAGCCGCAACCCTCGGCAACCCTCTTCAGCAACTCGAAACGTTGCTTTCCCGGGATGGACGACCATTCCTGTTTGCCGACGAGAATCACATCGTAGTCTTTCTTCAAAGCTTCTGCTCCTGCTCGCTGAGCCACCTCGGGCGGCGCCTGGAAAAACTGGAACGCTGGATCGAACTGTGCTGGTGTGACGAAGGCTTTGAACGTCGCGCTCATCCACGGAGTGAAGTCCACGGACAGCCGCTGCGCCAACTCAATGGTTTCCCGCTGGCTCCACATTGGAGCGATGACGAGGAGGTGTGTCTTGCCACGGTAATACGGATTGGCCCACGCGACGTGAGGGGTGACATACGCTG
>JACQGJ010000155.1 GCA_016199605.1 Armatimonadota bacterium
CGGCTTTCTCAAGACGCTATTGTTGCGGCGAGTGGGGAGCTCGATCCATGCAGGGCTGAGCACCGCGCTAAGGATGCTTGAGACCTGGGAAGAGATCGAGTCCGACGAGGCAGAAGAAGATGAACTGCTCATGGAGGAGGACGAGTCCCACGAAGTCGCTCCTTTGTCCAAGTCCCTGACGACTGGAGAACGCGGACTGCTGGAGCGTTTCGTCGCCGCCCTGAAAGCCAACAAGGAGCGCGATCCGAAGTATGAAGTGGTACGGCGTTGCCTGCTTGACATGGGATGGCTGGAACGCGGCTGCATCGTCTTCAGCCAGTATCGGGATTCGATCCTGTGGCTTGCAGAACAGTTGACAGAGGAACTGCCGGAGGAACCCATTGCAGTTTACTCCGGTCCAAGCGCCTCGGGCATTGTCAAAGGGGGAGACTGGGCTCCGAAGCAGCGCGACGACCTCAAGCAAATGGTTATGCGCGGCGAACTGCGTCTTTTGCTTGGCACGGATGCCGCGTCCGAGGGACTCAATCTGCAACGGCTTAGCACGCTCGTCAACCTTGACCTCCCGTGGAATCCGACGCGACTCGAACAACGTAAAGGCCGGATCCAGCGCATTGGCCAAATCCATGACACGGTCTATCTCTACAACCTGAGATACAAGGATTCGGTAGAGGACCGGGTGCATCAGTTACTCTCCAGTCGCCTGCACGACATCTACACTCTCTTCGGCCAGATACCGGATGTGTTGGAGGACGTCTGGGTGGCCGTGGCGCTGGGAGACCGGGAACGGGCACAGAAGATTATTGACGAACTGCCGGAATCTCATCCGTTTGAGTTAAGATACACCAACGTGGAGAAAATTGAATGGGAATCGTGCAGGAAGGTGCTGGACAAGTCAGCGAAACAGCGGGTGTTGCGGGCGGGTTGGTGAGGCGCTGATCCCTCTCAATGAAAGGGCCTTCACCAACGATCACTTAGGCGGAAGGGAATGATTACAGCGAGACGGTGGATTGCTATAGTGACAGTCACGGCCAGTCTCATAGGGGATGCCTGTGCATCTCTGATCGCAGAAGTGACGTATCCCCGAAGCGAGACAGGAATGGCTCGTTCCGCACCTCGGCAGCAGTTGAGGGCCATAGGGGCTGCGAGCGCCCCCGTCATTGATGGCACTTTTGAGGATCCCTGCTGGAAGGAAGGAGAATGGAAAAGCGGGTTTCTCCTCAACGACGAGTCGGGCCGCAAGGCGGAAGCGCAAACTCTGTTCAAGGTCGCGTTCGACAGTGCGCATGTCTACATCGCTGCGAAGTGTCTCGAACCGAAGATGTCCCAGTTGAAATCCTTCTGGGGCCCGAGGCATGATGAGGGAATCTTCAACGATGATTGCATCGAGTTGTGGTTCGACGTCAACAACCTGCACCAGCGCAGTTATCATATCATCCTGAGTAACGCGGGAGGGGTGTATGACGCCGTGGACACGCAGAGCGTCGTGGACGATCCCAAGGCCGCGAACGTCGGGGTGAAGACCCTCGTTACCGATACCGACCTTTCGTGGGACACGAAGACGGTAGCCGCTTGCCGCAAGGATGCTGACACTTGGATCCTGGAGGCACGGGTCCCCGTGGCTGACCTGGGAGTTGAGGAGGTCCTCCCTGGTTCCGTGTGGGGGTTCAACATCGGGCGGGAGCGCTGGGCAGACGGCCCCGAGTTCAGCTCTCTCACCGGCATATTTCAGTTTCCCTTGGAGCGGTATGCCGAGGTGCATTTCGGCGAGCCGCGGGTGGTGGCAAGTCTGGAGGGAGCGGAGGATATCGGGTTTGGCGACAACAGGATCGTCCTCCATCTGAAGAACCCGACACAGCAACAGCAGGAATACCGTGTGGCTGTTCAGGCAACCTCGGGACAAACTCAAGTGCTGACAAGGCGAGTGCGTCTGCAGCCGGGGATGACAAAAGATGAACAATTCGTGTGTCGTTTCGAGGGCACGGGTGTCTACCGGTTGCTCACGACGATCAGCAGCCTCCGTGGTGAGAAGGACTTTCGGCAGGAACGGGTGACTCCATACGCGAGGACGGTGGACTTGTCGTTGCGGTCTCGAAACTATTACTGTGGTGAGACCGCCATGGTCAACGTTGCACTGCATACCGGCAATGCCACCCGTGAACAATCACGGTTGCGTGTGGCGCTGATAGATGAAACGGGACGTGAGGTAGCATCTGACGAGGTGCGTGAAGTCCGAGCCCCGTCGCTGCGACTGAGGCTGAATCTTTCCATGTTGAGAAAGCCGGGTTTTTATGCGTTGCGTCTCGTGCTGATGGATGGGACGGGTGAGGAACTGGTGAAAGAGGAACAGATGATTCGAGTCGTTGAAGCTCCCCACTTTAAGGAGGATAGGCGATGAGGCTGTTGATGAGTTGCTCGATCAGTGGACTGATCTGGATGACCTCAGTCGCCCAGAGTGCAAGCTATCACTTTGACTTCGGTCCGGAGAAGTCCCCGATCTTCCAGGACTTCACGCCTGTCTCGGGCGCGGTGCGCTACTCGAAGGAGAAGGGATACGGATTCCTGGGGGACGGCGGGCAGGATGCTACCCGCAACATCGCCGATGACCTCGGGCGGGACTTTGTCATTTGCGATGGCGGAACCTTTGCCGTTGATGTGGAGCCTGGCAGCTACGAAGTGTGGGTTCTGCTCGGCGACTATGGTGAGGGAATCAACCCGCCTCCCTTCTGGCTCACGCCATACACGATCTCGGCAAACGGGCAGCAGGTTGTGTCGGCCAAACAGGACGGGCACAACTTCTTCGATGACTATGTCTTCCGAAACTACAAGAGCGACTGGCAGCCGGGGCAAAGCCTCTGGGACAAGTACATGGCAAAGTTCGATCGGGCACATCAGTTTGAGGTTGCAGCGGAGGGCCAGATCAAGATCGCGTTTTCAGGTCCCTGCCCGGTACGAGCTGTGGTCCTTTACCCCACTGCTGAAAGGACAGCTTTTGAGAAGTGCATCGCAGAGACCAACGCGCAACGGAAGAAGCAATTCGATGGCGCGTGGACGTACGTCCCGTTCGTGGAGACGAACCCGGCGCCGGAGCCCTCGGCTACAGACCGCCAACGTGGCTTCATGTTGTTCCGCCGGAACTACATGGAGGAAGTGCGACCGGAGTCCCGGCCTCGGGCCGAGGAGATCAATACCCCGCTCACCTTGTTTGCTGCCCGCGGTGAATACGAGCCCGTCTCGTTCTGCCTTTATCCCCTCAACGATCTCAAACAAGTGCAGGTCACAGTTGATGCACCGATTCTGGCGACCCCAAAAAACAGAACCCAGAACCCAAAACCGAAACTGGCCTTCGATCTTCGCTTCGCCAAATACTCCGAGTTCGATGACGGTCTTGGGAAGTATCATGTTGCTGAGAACATCCTGCTCTCCGCGCAGCCTGTCGACCTCCCGCAGGGGGTGACGCGACGCTGGTGGCTTACGTTTCACGTCCCGGAGAATCAGCCAGCAGGCGACTATCGCGGGAGTGTCACGGTGCGAGCTCCCGGCCGGAAGCCCTCGAAGTTGCCGCTCGTGGTCAA
>JACQGJ010000156.1 GCA_016199605.1 Armatimonadota bacterium
CAACAAGGGAACTGGGACATGACGAATCGCTGGTCGTGTTCTCCGGGATGGTCGTGGTATGGCGGCACCAGCCTCTTGAACGCCCAAAACCAATACGCCGGGGTTGCAGGGATCTGGTCGAAAACCAACTACTCCGGCGACCTTTCCACTCGATTTTACACCGGGCCCAAAATGCTGCCGGTCCCCAACACGACCACCGTTTTGGAACAGATGATGAACTTCAATCTCACCCTTTGCGGAGATGGCAAGGACCTTCGCAGCGGTTATGCTTTCCTGGTCGCGCCGGGAGGGGCGGACAAGGCGCAACTGCTGCGGAAGGGCGCAGTCGTCGCTGAGACCAACCAGCTCATCATGCCCCGGGAGGGGCACAACCGGTGGCTGGAGCTGACGGCTGAGAAGATTGGCAAAACGGTTCGCCTGCTGTTCGACGGCCAGCCGCTTCTGACCTACAACGACCCCGATCCTTTGCCGGGAGGTTACGTCGGTCTCTGGACGGAGAACAACGGCATACTCGTGCCACGGGTGACGATCTCTTACGCCGAACAACGGGGGCAATCGCTGTCAGGGCTCCTCGCTCCGCCCGTTGTCGCCTCCGGTCTGGATGCCGACCTCGGCAAGACTCTCGAATTCACCGAGGGAGTCGCCGGGTGGACCAGCCTCGATAGCGAGGCCCCAGTCAGTAAGGACACCCAGGTGTTCCGAAGTCCACCGGGCTCGTTGAGCTATCAGTTCCAGCCCCGCAAGGGAGCGTTTCCCGTTTTGATCTCACCTCGCCTTCACGTGTCCGGGGCGAAGTCAGTATCGCTCTCCCTCCGCGCGTCTCTGCCCGACCGCGTCGTCCTCACGCTCATGGAGGAGGATATGTCCCGGTACATCACCGTTGTTAACATTCCCGCCGATCAGTGGGCGAATCTGGAGTTGCCGTTGAGTCAGTTCAAACTCGCCACGGACTCCTCCGACGAGAATGGGAAATTGGATAGCGAGGAGATCGGCTCCCTGACCTTCACCGACATGGATGCAGTGCATGCGATGTCCACCGACGCTGAAAAAGCCTTCCAGAAACGGCAGTTTTGGGTAGACGATGTGAAGTTCGCTCGGTAAGAACTCGTCCAACAATAAAGCCGCGTGTTTTTTGTTGTGAGACAGTTGCACTGTCGAACCCGGTAGCCTACGGGGTTCGACAGTGCAACTGTCTCACAACAGCGCCCTTGTATACGAAAACGCGGAGTTGATCTTGGTAGAGTTCGCAGGCTCCCCTCACAGCGCGAAGGACACGTAGATATAAACGATCGCCACATTCATCATGAGGCTGTCAAGCCGGTCCAGAACCCCGCCATGGCCGGGGATCAGCGCCCCAAAATCTTTCGTCCCGAGGTCGCGCTTCATGATCGATTTGCACAAGTCACCGAGTTGCCCCATGATCCCGGCAATAACACCAATCGGGATACTCAGTGGGATCGGCAGTCTGAACCAGAGCCCGACGGCCACCGAAACCAGGACGGCGGCAACCAGCCCTCCCACCGTTCCTTCGACGGTCTTGTTGGGACTTGCGGGAGTCAGCTTATGTTTGCCGAGGGATTTGCCGATGAAGTAAGCGCCGGAGTCGGTCGCCCAGGTCGCGCAAAAAAGCAACAGCATCAGCCGCGCGCCCAGTTGTTGAGGCCAGGCGGAGAATCCGGGAATGGCGACCAGTGGGGCTCCGTGATGGAAGTCGCGCAGCAGCACGAAGAAACTTAACGTCACGCCCACGTACAGACTGCCCAGGACCGTGGCGCTGACATTGGCCACCACCGGTTCCTGTTGGTTCCGATGGTACCGGAAGACGCTCACAATCAGGCTGCCCATCACGAGCAGGAACACCAGCCCCAACAGCGTGCGGTCATACCGGTCCGGAGACAGATGCCATTCCGTTCCCGGAGGCAGTGTGCGAGCCTCGGTGAAAAGGATGAAGGAGACGGAGATGATGCAGCCCAGCCAGCCAATCATGTTGATCTGCTTCAACCGGGCTTTATCGCCGAATTCATGGAAACCCAGAACAGCCAGGACACAGAGCGAGACCGTTACCCAAAGGCCGCCTTTGCACACAAGTATCACGGCCAGGGGGATACCCACGACTGCGGAGAGAACGCGTGAGACAAGCATGGCTTTGAACCTCCACCCGTTGATGTTACCGGTCAGTAACGCGTTTGTCGATAGTCAGAAGCAACTGCCACACGAAGGCGTGCGTATCCCGCAACGCCTCCGGCTCGATCTTATCGAAGGTGTCGGCAAGCGGATGCCAATAGCCCCTCCGTATTCGCACCTCGTTCCTGTTCGGCCACGTAGTCTTTCACGAACCGCAAATCCCTTCTCGTATCGACATCCAGGGCAAGACGGGCTGACGCTCCCCTGACAATCGAGGCCTGACAGTCAAGCATCTGTTCCGCTTTGCGGCGAAGGTCGTCTGTCGTGGGGGCGAGCCAACGGCCGACGAGCAGGCTAAGGATGAATCTGACAAAGGCTCCACCTCCCACTCGCCAGGCCATGGCCAACGCAAGTTTGCGCGCGCGGAAGAAGACCTGGAGCGCCGCCTCAATTCGCTGCAAGGTTAACGCATCGGCGATGAATACGCAACCTCCGGTGAACCTCCCATCCTTGAGGGGCACGAAGCGTTCGTGCAGGTCATTGGGGAAAGCCGCATGGTATTCCGACTTGGAGAACACGGCGTAGCTGACTCCCGCTCCCTCGGGTACGCGTTGCACGAAGTCGTCGACATCCTCGGGCCGCATCACGGCAAGATCCGAGGTGGATACGAGGATTCTGCCTTCAGCCTGCAGGGCGCGCACGCCGACCATAAGATTGTCGATTGCCGTCTTCGCTTCAGAAGCATAGAGTCCGCCGCCAACCCCCTCGGCGATTTCGCGGACCTCCGGAGGGCCGACCGTAACGATGCGGTCCACGCTCTGGCTCGAGGCAAGGGCGTGAAGTGTCCGCTCCAACAAGGTGCGACCGTTGATTTCCACAAGGGCTTTGATCTTCCGGCCGGTTGCCCTGGCAAACCTTCCTTTGAGCCGACCCCCAGCGAGAACGATAGCGTCCATGAGGATTCCCTTTCGGCCTGTCACCCTCGAGACGGTGCAAGAGTGAAGCAGGCGATCTCTGCCGG
Source organism: Armatimonadota bacterium (assembly GCA_016199605.1). Taxonomy (GTDB): domain Bacteria; phylum Armatimonadota; class Abditibacteriia; order CG2-30-59-28; family CG2-30-59-28; genus JACQGJ01. The sequence continues at coordinate 3,146 of JACQGJ010000156.1, forward strand.
ACAGTTGTAGCGAAACGGCCACACTTGATTGGATCCGATCCCGCGGTTCACGTACATGCGAGCCTCGCCTTCCTGAAACCACCCGGCCGGATAACGATGGCCGCAGACTGCTTCGGGACGGCCGCCGTGGGTCCGGAGTCCGAGGGATTCATACTTCTGCATGATCCACCGGATTCCACGCACCCGGGTCATGCCCCGCGGTCCCAGGAAAGGCAGCGCCATCTGTCCTCCGTGGGTGTGCCCCGATAGCACAAGCCACGGGCGCTCCGTGACTTGCGGCAGGATTGTTGGGTTGTGGGAGAGAAGGATCACGGCCGCATCTTTGGGAATGCCGTGGACAGTCGCCTGCAGGTCAGGCTCACCGGACATCATATCATCCACTGCCGCGACACAGACCCCTTCCGTTATCTGCAGACTCTCGTTGACGAGAACTCTCACGCCGACTTCCTGCAGGGCAACCCGCACCTTCTCAACCCCTTCCCAGTGGTCGTGATTGCCGAGGCAGGCATAAACCCCCAGGCGAGATTGCAGGGCCGGCAGCTCTCGCGCTCCCGCTGGGAGAAACCGCAACGAACGGTAATTGACGAAGTCCCCCGTCAACACCACGACATCAGGCTCGCAAGCGTTGGTCAGCGACACTGCTCGTCGCACCGCCTTCGCACGAAGGAAGAGTCCAATGTGGAAGTCAGAGAGCTGCACCACACGAAATCCGTCCAGGTCGGGGGGCAACCCAGGCAAGGTCACACCGTGCCGCGACACATCGACTCGCCACACCTCACGCCCCCCGTTCCTTCAAGACTTGCTCCGCGATAGTCACATCCGTCGCATGATCCACGTCGAAGGCCATCTCTGCGAAGGGACTGATGAACCCTCGGCAGTTGATCCCCAGGCCCTCGCTGATCTTCCGCTCGATGTCGGCGATGG
>JACQGJ010000157.1 GCA_016199605.1 Armatimonadota bacterium
CGGCGGTAGTCGTCTTCCGGTTGTTCCTCGCGGGCTCGATGGAAGAAGGCCTTCGTTTCCGTGGGGTCATCGAAACTCTGGCGGAGTTCTTCGAGGTCTGACCGGAGCCTCTCGCAGGTGTCCTGGCTCTGGACAGCCTTCCAGAACGAGAACAGATCCGGGAAGGCGTCGTTGATCCAGTAGCGCCTTGCGATTTCCATACCCCGTGCGGCGAAGAAGACGGACCCCCCGCCAACCATCGGCTCACGGTACTCGCGGACACGTTGCGGCAACAGCGGCGCGATCTGCCGTATCGCCTTCGATTTGCCACCGGGGTAGCGAAGTGGCGAAGTGTAGCGATTGTTTCCTAATCTCATCACGGAACCAACTCACGTTCATGGATCTGGAAGAGGGAAGCGTCAGTCGTGCTGCACGCACTCGACCGGGAGTCCGGAGCGCAGGTTTCCGAAGCATCCCTGGTCGCACTGGGTGCAGCGAACGATGTCCTGGAGGCGTCCCTCAAGAGTCTTCTTCGGCCATTCCGGATCTGCAATGAGTCCGCGACCAATCGCGACGAGGTCGCATCGCCCGGCGGTGAGCGCCTCAACGGCTCGAGCGTGAGCATTGAGACCGTTCACCGCGATGAGAGGCACTTTGACCACCTGTTTGAACGGCTCTGCGCGATCTGCCGGCGCCTGGTCGCTGGAAGGAGACAGGTCGAGGATATCCACGCCCGCCTCCTCCAACTGTTGCGCGAAGATCAAACTGTCCTCGAGGCCATACCCGTCGCCAACCGGGGTATGCCGATAGAGGACAAGGAAATCTCCGTTCACGGCGCTGCGAACCGATCTCACGACCTCCAGCCCCATCCGCATCCTCCCATCCAGTCCTCCGCCGAATTCATCAGTGCGTTCGTTTGCCTTGGGGGAGAAGAACTGGTTCAGGAGGAATCCATGCGCTCCGTGCGGCTCCACTCCGTCGAAGCCGGCCTGCTCGCAGATTGCTGCCGCGCGGGCGAAGCGCTCAAGGCCCCGTTGGACATCCTCTCGGGTCATCTCAGCGGGAGCGTCTCGTCCGTCTTCCGGCGCCATGAACAACTGAATCGCGATGGCGGCTCCCGCCTGGTGAACCGACTCAACCAACGGACGGAGGGAGTCCGGAGTCAGATCCGTATCGAACCGGAACGTTCGGGTCGCTTCGACGATCACCAGTCCCACGCCGCCTTCCGCAAACTCGCGGTACCAGTCCACCCCTTCCGCTTCGGCGATGTCTCGATTGGAAACCATGGGGGGAAGGACAATGCGATTGCGAAGATTCACGCCCTTGACTGACAAGGGCTCGAACAAGACAGCATGTTCCGTGAGCATAGCGAATACCTCGTGAGAAGGAATGAAACAGGTCGAGGAGTGGGATAGGAGATACCGGGAGCACCCCGTCTTATCCTCGATCAGATGCACATTGTATCACGTCGAAGTCTATCTTCGACAGAGGATCTGTGGCTGTTCCGGATCGCCGACAAGTTTGACACTCCCCGTCTCCCAGCTTATAATCTCGCCATTCCACGTGAAGGTGAAAGGAACTCCCCCATGAGGTCCGTGCTCAAGCCATATCGCCGGTGGGGCCCCGGTTTTTGTCTGCTCGTGATGGCCGCGGGCTGTTCGACCACCCCGAGCTCCAACTTCGTCGGCAAACCGGCTCCGACCTTTTCCCTGAAGACTCTGGACGGTAAGTCGGTCAATTTGAGTGACTATCGCGGCAAAGCCGTTTTGCTCGATTTCTGGGCTTCCTGGTGTCAGCCCTGCCGCGAGGGGCTTCCGGTGATCCAGAAGATCCACGAGGACCTCGGAGACCGAGGGCTGGTCGTACTGAGCATCAATCTGGAGAATGAGGAGTTGGCTCGCCCGGTCGTCAAAGAGGACAAGCTGACCTACACCGTTCTTGTTGACACCGACGGAAAGGTGGCCGACCAGTACGAGGTGAATCCAATCCCGAGGATGGTGATCATCAATCGGGAAGGGAAGGTGGTTGATGACTTCGCCGGGCCCGCTCCCGAGGAAGACTTGCGCGCGGCGATCAAGAAAGCAGGAGTCGAATAGCATGACAAGACCCCGAGGAGCCAAACCCCGCGTCCTTTACCTTCCCGGTAAAGACCACACTGAGAAGGTTTTTCAACCACGGAAATACGAAGAGATGCTCGCGCAATTCCGAGTATGGTTCAGCCCTTCCCAAAAGGGAGCGTCCGTGGAAGAACTGTTGAAGCAGATTGCCTCGGCGGAGGCGGTCGTCACCGGCTGGGGGACCCCTCAGTTGACGGCGGAGGTCCTGGATCGGGCCGGAAACCTGTCGTTGATCGCCCACTCCGCCGGGTCGGTGCGATGGATGATTCCCGACCCGTTGGTCGAGAAGTATCTCCTTCCACGTGGGATCACGGTTTTCAGCGCCAACCAAGCTATCGCCTGCAATGTGGCGGAATCAGCCTTGGGAATGATGATTGCTTGTGGCCGTTACCTCGTGGACTATGCGTTGCACTGCCGCCAACCCGGAGGTTGGAGAAGCCCTGAGTTACCCACGAATCCTCAGGGACTTCACGGCAGCATTGTCGGAGTGGTTTCCGCCAGCAAGGTTGGTCGTGAGATGATCAAGCTTCTGGCCCCCTTCGACTGCACCGTCCTGGTGTATGATCCCTACCTGTCTGATTATGGGGCCGGAGCGCTCGGGGTCGAGAAAACCTCCCTGAACGAGTTGCTGAAACGCAGCGACTACGTCACAGTTCACGCCCCGCAACTGCCCGAGACGCATCATATCCTTCGCCGCCCTCAATTGAAGCTGCTAAAAGACGGCGCGGTGCTGGTGAACACCTCCCGCGGTTCCGTCATTGATGAGGCGGCTTTGATAAAGGAACTGAAGACGGGGCGAATACGGGCCGCCCTGGATGTGACCGACCCGGAGCCGCCGGCAGTGGATCACCCTTTCCGCGGGATGAACAACGTCATGTTGCTGCCGCACCTGTCCGGGGCAGGAACTTACGGGTACTTCAAAATCGGAGAGACGACCCTGAAGGCTCTCGAGGATCACTTCGCCGGTAAACCCGTAATGGGGGCAGTCGACTTGCGGAACATCGAGCGCATTGCCTGAGTGAGTCGCTCATC
>JACQGJ010000158.1 GCA_016199605.1 Armatimonadota bacterium
ACGGCAGGGATCACCTCGTCAGCCTCGGCAGTCGTGATCGTCAATGCCTTCTCGGTGAAGAGGTGCTTCTTAGCGGCGGCTACCTTGAGGAACAGGTCGCGGTGCTTTGAGGTCTCCGCGTTCGACACAATCCCGTCAATCGCCCGGTCGCCAAGAACGGCGTCGAGGTCTGTGGTGAACGGCACTCCGTGCCGGTCCGCCGCCGCCTTGCCGCGCGACTCGTCGTCATCCCAGATGACGGCAATCTCCGCCTCCTTGCTGTCCTTTACTTGATTCGCGTAACCTTCAGCGTGAACATGGGCAAAACTGAGCATGGCGATTCGTAACATAAACGTCTCCTTCTCGTGTGAAAGCCTTATGTTATAGCCCCATGTTAAAGCATGGGTCTAAGATGAAAGCATGCTGAAGCAAGCTGGGATCTAAAGGCCGTTTCAGCTTGCTTTAGCTTGCTTGGGCTGTAGCATGATGCTTTAACATCATGGAGCTCAACATGGCGATTCGTCTCCTCCCCATGTTAAAGCATGGGTCCAAGATAAAAGCAAGCTGAAGCAAGCTGGGATCCGAAGGCCGTTTCAGCTTGCTTTAGCTTGCTTGGGTTTGTAGCATGATGCTTTAACATCATGGACCTTCAACATCATGGAGCCTTAACATCATGAGGCTCTGGAACCAATAGCGAATTCCACTCGCACAATCGTCATCGGCTTTGCACTTGTCACCTCAACCACATGACACCTGTCGGCGAGGGACTCCTCCGGAACCGGGAAAACGAACACCTTCCCATTCTCACTCTTCGGCGCCCCACAGGGAACTCCGTTCACGCGCACCCCCGGGGGACTCGCCTCGCCCTGCAACTCCAAGATTACCTCCACCTGTCGTCCAGTTGGCTTCGGACCGGTTTGGAGGCGAAACGTGGAGAGACCTCCTGTTGCCGGAAGTTGATGCCCGTCAGGCTCACCGGGTGCGAGGACGTCTCGGTATGTGATGGCATGGTGACGCGGTAGCTTGTCCAGCGTCTTTATGCCGGCCATCGCCTTGAGGATCGGGCGTAAGGGTTCATAGATCCATGAGAAGTAATTGAAGACGTAGACAAAATCCGCTCCCCCCGCAAGAACCGCCATCGCGGCGCCTGCCGCAAGCTCCGGCGTGTTCCCGTCAGCGGGGCCCCCGGGCATTGGCCGGTAGAGGATTTCGAGTCCACCTGCAAGTTTTGTCTTCGTCCCATTCAGCAGCCCTCGCCACGTGTCCATAGGCATGTTGAATTCACACGTCGCCCAGAAGGGCGTGGGGACGAGAAGGTCTATGAGACCGGCCTTCGCCCACGCCACGCCATCCATGCCAAGGTTTCGGGCGGTCTCGGGAGTTGACGGTACTCGCACTCCCAGCATGACGGGATGTCCCAGGCGTTTAGCCGCCTTCTGACACTCCTTGCGCACTTCGCCGACGAACTGCGTGAGAATCTCTCCTCCTTCGAGTTCGCGCCCGATGCCGAAGTGATAGCCAAACCTCATCCAGTCCAACTCAATCCCGTCGAGGTCAAACATTTCGAGTTGCTCGCGGAGGAGCTTCATGTAATGGTCCCGCACTTCCCGATGCGACCAATCAAGCGCCCGGTCCATCCAACTTGAAGCGCGGTACGGCACGCGGATCAGGTGGCGATGCTCCTTGTAGAACGTGCTCAGCAGCGGACTGTCTTCCAGATCGCAATCGTGCAGGTCATTCATGCGAACGCTCGTCCAGCAACTGATGCCGTTCTTGCGGCATCGCGCAAAGGCGCGCTCGTGAAAGTTGATACCCATGTCGGCGAGTTTCTTCACCGAGTCCAGCCTGCGCCGTGTCCCTGGAATATCGTCTTTTGGCAGGTACTTCAGCACGGGCTGATCGTCGGGGCCGTTCGGGTCGTAACCGTGCCAGTCCGTCTCCCACACCTTGCTCGCGTAGTTCGCTCGCATGGCGCAGGTGTTGGACATGAGCGTCCCCACCTCGGCACCAGCGAGGGAGTCGACCCATGCGTCCACCACCTCCCCGTTGATTTCATCAGCCGCGTGATCATAGAAGAACTGGGTGCTGTCCTGATTGAAGATTGGTCCTTTCAATGGTATCCCCTTTTTACTTCTGGTTTTCCTCGACTCTCCGTGAGCCAGAGGGCTGAGAGCCGCCACGACAGCGGCCTGGCCGAGGCTTGTCTTGATGAATTCCCGGCGGTTCTGCTTCACCATAATGCCTACTCCTCCGTCACAATCTGAAGAACCGCAAGCTGTCCTGCCGGCAACGCGATCCGGCTGGCATGGCTTTGGGCGAAGGTCCATCCTCCCGGTGGTTCGATGGTTGCCAGGGCGTCCGTCCCGTTCCGAGCCGTGAGGCAGCACTCCGTCTCAGTCCTGCTCCATTCCAACTCAATCTCACCATCGCGGATCGGTACAAGGCCCTCCGCCTGAGAAAGCAAGTCGACCCGCGGCCGGATCGTGATCTCGGTGAAGCCAGGCCGTGCGGGCTTCACTCCCAGCACTTCCGCCAAGAGGAGATAGCCCGGCACGGAGGACCATATATGGCAGAGGCTGTCCAACTCGTCACCGAGAAACGTCTCCCACCAGGTGGTCGCCCCGCGTTCCGCCATGTCTCCCCAGAGACGAACCACTTCGCTCCACACCTCACGGTGCATCCCGGCCTGACACAACGCCTCCGCAAGGTACGTCCAGAAGTAGGTGCCGCATCGACACAACTTTGCGTCGTTCGGGTCGAGGATTCGTGTCAGGACCTCTCTCTCTCGCTCAGGTGGACACACACCCGAAGTCACGGCCAGCGCATTGGTTTGCTGACTGATCTGTCCCGACTGATGACCGTCGTGAAACCCATCGACATAGACTCCGCGGGCGGCGGC
>JACQGJ010000162.1 GCA_016199605.1 Armatimonadota bacterium
GCCCAAAGCGTACACGTCTCCCTGCACCCAGGCGCCGGCGTGGCAGGGGTGCCTGTCAACCGCTTCTTCCCTCGTGTCTTCGGGTTTGTCTTTCGCGAAGGACAGGAGAGAAACTTGCGATGCGCTGAGTCCGAGAGTGCCCGAGCGCCACTTGGGCTGGAACAAGTAAATGCCGGCGCCCTTCACGAACTGCATGACATCGAAGCGCCTCACTTGGCCCTGCTGGTCGCCAAAATCCTCCGTCTTCCATTGACCGATGAGGTGGAGGCGATAGGGTTTGTCGGCATCCTCGAACCCGAGCCGCTCCATCAACTCACCCATGCGAGCCGCCATCGAATCCACGAGGTGAATGGTGTCGTTAAAACACTGAGGGGTCTCCACCTTGGCTTGCGCAGCCAGCGCATCGAACCACTCGGGGTAAAGCGAGGTCACCGCGTTACTGCCGGCGGAGTAGAGGTCGAAGCGTTGTTTCGCCGTCTCGCGGTCCTTCGGATCCACACCTTCGTCACCGTGCAAGACCTCGCTCAACTGCCACACCGACTTGAGCATTCGCAGGTATCCCTGAATGATCCGTGTCTCGAGGACTGAAGACTTGTCCCCAATCTCGTTCGCGAGGGTAAGGGCTGCCACACACCGCGCCAAATCCTCGTCAAACCGCGCCTCGCTCTTGAAGGACTCGAAAATGGAAGTGCCGAGAGGTCGCTTGACGTACCCACCTGCCACCTTGTCGATGTCACGCAGGTAGTTCTCGAGGAAAGGGAAACGCGATTCATACAGGTCCCAGCTCGCGGGACCGAGAGTTTGCGTCCACAGGGCGAACTTGTCGGGGTCCTTTATTCCGTGACGCACCGCGTAGGCTTTTGTGAATTCCTCGGTCGTGCGGCCGTGGGCGTTCCACGACCACTCCGCCGCCCCTTCCACGTTTACCGGGTAGATCCAGTTGGCAGGCACGGTATAGCCAACGAGGCAGCTCAACCCCTTGTCCACAAACTCGGTCATCCGGTAGTGAACGAATTCGGGATTGGAGAACGGCCCAACGATGAGCCAGTTCGCTCCGAGTGTGGGATACACTCCGAGCCACCGACCCTTCTTCGCGTATTCTTCGAGCAGAGGATAGATCATCGAACGGCGGCTGGTGTCGTAGGTGCGACCACCGTCGTAGTAGGAGACCTTCACACCCTCCGGCACGGCCGCGAGAATCTTCTCATTGGAGCTATAGCTCGCCTGCGTCAGCAGCAACCGAAGGCCCAGCTTGGGGCAGTTCTCCTTCGCTCTTTCCCAAGCTGCCACGCAGGCATGCATCTCATTCACGAACCGGTCGTTCTTCACGCATCGCTCGCATTTGCAGCCTTGCCCTTCCTCGGACATCCAGATCATCACGTCGAAGACGCCGGGGATCCGCCCGAGGTCCGAGAGCCACTGCGAGAGGAGAGTCACCACCTCGGGGCGGGAGAAGCACAGGCTGTCCGGGACTCCGGCAGCCTTCAGTTGGGGGAAGGCTTTGAAGAGGCCCGTGTCCCCAAGCTGTTCCAAGTGGTGAATGATGGGGACGATCCGCACGGCGTGCGTCCGCGCACGGTCCATCAGCTTCACATCCATGGTCGCATGACCAATCCCGGTGTCGTCCACGGTGAGGTCGGCGTGCTTCTCGATGAGGTTGAGTTTCCGGTCGGACATCCACTCCACGTCCTCGACTACGCTGCCGCCCCACTCTCCGCGTTCCTCCAGGTCCGGCCAGTCAACGATCCTGACGACGGGAACGTCGACGGTTGCTGCCGGACCTTTCCCTTTCACCGTTGGCCTGAGGAGTTGGATCAAAGTCTTGACGGCGTAGTAAACGCCGACCTCGGTAATCCCGGCGCAGGTAACCCCCGCGACTTTCCCGCCTGACGCTTGCCTGGTCGCGAGGAGGTAAGCCTGGTCAGAGTTGCGAAACTGGCTCAGCTTCTTTCGGTCGGAGTCCCGTCGGGCGAAGGTGATGGTAATCCTGGTACGCGGTCCGCCACCTGGACCGACGGGCACTTGAACCTCCGCCGTCTCCTTGAGGCAGGCGACCAGTTCCTGTGCCGCGACCTGGTCCAGTTCCGTGGGAGAAGAAGGAAGCAGAATTCGAAGCGACCGCACCGGCACCCGAAGCTTTCCGGTGATGTCAACCTGCTTCGGCTGTGGCACCAACCAGCGAGTCCAGTCGCGGACCTCCTCCGGCTGAAGGTTCTGCCGTTTCATATCGGTGAACCCGACGGAAACAGTGAGGGCAGTCAACAAAACCGGGTGAAGCATCCTGATCATTCGAGAACCTCCTGATGGGGCGAAGTATCCGGTTTCAGGTCCGGTGTGTCAAGAGCCTCAACTCCATCTCCCGATCTCCCGCCCATGCCTCAAGACGCATGCGTCATCTCCGCCGGTGTCGCCTACAGCAGTCCCAGCGACCGACAGGGGTGACTCTCACACAGTGACGAGACTACGGAGTCCCGGGCAAAGGAATTGGGCTCAATCTACGGGATCAGCGCCTGCGAGCCTCTGGCAATCGGGGAGCATGGCGCCAGAGGCCTAATGGACTCAGAGAATCTGAAAGGGCTTGATGAAGGAAGGAACAGGAGATATGACAAGCCCTTCTAACCTCGCCTGTCTGTCACTTTCAGCACTCGAGCGTCTGCCCAGTTAGCTTCATCAGCGTTGTAATTGTCTCCAGCTTCAGTGACGACGATGCGCAGTTCCTTTACACCCGACAGACCCACGTCGACCTCCTTCACTTCCCGGAGACCGTGCATGACGCCACTTTCGTACAGCAGTTTCCCGTCCCCGAAGACCTGGAATGTCACAGTGCCGATCTCTTCAGCTCCGCCGATGACGGCGAAGAGGCGCTGATACTTTCCGTCCAACCGGTAGACGATTTCCGAGGGTGCGTGTGTACCGATTCCTTTGGGGTAGCGACGGCCGCCAAGACGCAGTATGTGGTTTTCGATGTCCTTGTCGCGGCGTGGCAGTCCATCGCCATTGGGAGTCCAGCCGGACCGAGCCGATTCCCATGGCAGGTCGCTGAGGAAGACCCAATCTCCGGCGGGAACGGCACGCAACTCGTTTCCCGCAGTGCGGGGTGGCGAGGCTGGGAGCGATACCTCCTGCCGCTCTGCGTTTGTCCCGCGCAGGGAGAGCAGGTCTTCGCGCGGGCGCCGCATCAGTTGGTCGCGCAGTGTGGTCAACGCGGTGAGGAGCCTCTTGTAGTCGGGGTCTTCGGTGCTGGCGAAGACGCTTCCCTCGCAACGCCCCCACCCGCCTGACGATCGGGAAAGGGGGGCTTGCAGGGCACGGCTCATCTTGACTTCACGACGGTTGAGGCTGAGCCACCAGGTATCGTCGCGTCCGTCATCGCCTTGACCGTGACAGCTTCCGCATCGACGAGAGTAAACTTCGTCCATTGATTCCCGGAGGGCTCCGGTGAAGACGTGCCGGTCACCGTAGACGCTTTCGTAACGGTCGAAGTAAACCCCGTTGGCGTCAATCCAGTTGGCAAGCCGCTGCCATTCCTCCTCCGTTAGTTGAACACCGTGGTGTCCTGACTCCAGCATTTTCGTCAGGCGCGATATTTTTGAGCCGTAGGTGTAGGGTGGGCGAGAGTAGACATCGTCAGGGTTGTCCCATCGCATGGCGTTGGCGGTGTTGAGGTGGGGCAGCAACTCCTGATATGCGATGTTGAACTGGTCGGTCAGGTCGTCGGTAAGAAGGACCTTGTTCGCTGTCCGGTCGAAAGCGTGGCAGCCCACGCACTTCGTGTTGAGAACAGGCTGCACATCACGCAGGAAACTGATGGTTTCGATACCCCACGGCGGCGGCGTCGGGCAGCTCGGAGGGCGACGGGCGGCCTTTGCCATGATGTTCGGCGGCGGCGAAGTGCGTGGCTCGTGGCAGCCGACGCAGGTTCGCTTCTCGTTCGGCTTCAGGCAGACGACGCTTCTCATCCGCTGGATCTCCCGCTGGTTCTCGTCCAGCACCTCGAAGTAGACATTGCGGTTTGCGGGCACGACGAAATGTGCCGACCCGTCTGGCTCAATCGGGACCGTACCGAAGATGCGCTTGATGGTATAGATGCCTGTGGCGCCGGTGACAACGACACCACCTGTGGAGACGCCTTTGCGCGGCACATCCTCCAGTATCCGCAGGTGCCTGGCTGTCCCTCGCGATACGCCGGGCAGCCCTCGGTAGACATCCATCAGCAGCAAGGTCGCCTCAGCCTGAGAGGCGTCATCACGCCCCGCCCTGTCCGACCCAGACTGCGCGACCGGCAGTACGTGCGGGCGCGGTCGTGGTGCCAGCGGCACCGGTTCCGCACAGGAGATATCGGGGTCGCGGTAGATGAGCGCGAGGTTGCCATGCCGGTCGCCGACATACAGCGCCCAACTGTTCTCCAACCACGGGAGTACTGTCGGGGTGAAGGAACAGAGGTAGGTTGTGCTGCGAACGGGCAAGGGCACGGGATCGCTGAACCAGCCGTAACGACTGTCCTCTGCCTTTTCGCCAGTAACAGGAACCCCCGGAGTCAGCACCGTGATGGGCCTGCTCCCATCCACGCCGCGCCATTGATCAATCAACCCAATCGGTCCGTGCGTTTGCCCGTGGTGCGCCGTGAAAAGCGCCATGACCTTGTTGCTGCCGGGCACGGTTCGAGGGAACATCGTGACGTTGGGGCGAATCGTGGCGTTGCCGTAATAGGGCGCGACCTGTGTGCCGTCCGGGTTCATGGTGAACAGCTTGTGCAGCGAGGTAACGGAACGCTCGTTGTATTCCCAGCGGCTGTAGAGAATGCGACCGTCGGGCAGCACGGTCGGGTTGAAGTCGTTGAAGACGTTGAAGCTCAGTTGCTGAATGAGTCCCTCACCCCCAGCCTCTCTCCCACGCGGCGGGAGAAGGGAATCCATGACAAAGAGGTTGGGGGAGTGGCGGTCACCGCCGCACATGACGAAGTGCTCAGAGCGGTCGGAGGTGAAGCCGGTCTCTCCGTTGGGCAGATAGAACGGCTCGCAGTCGTTCTTCGGTCCGAAGGTGAGTTGCCGCAGTCCTCTGCCGTCAGACCCCGTTTCGTAGAGGTGATAGCTCTGCTTGCCGTCCCACTTGTCGGAGCCATTCCCGAAGGAGAAGAGGAATCGCTTCGCGTCCCAGTGCAGGCAGACATCGCGGTAGACGCCTTCTCCCAGCGAGTCTACCACGGGCGTGACTTTCCCATCCGGGCGGACGGGCGACAGTCGAAAGATACCTCCACCGGGCCGGTTGAAGAGATGGTGCGCGTCCATAAAGGGCTGCTCGGAGAAGAACGGCTTGCGTTTGACGAAAAGCAGGGAGTCGAAGTTGATGCGACGCAGGAGGAGATCGTCACGAAGGGCGCATGCGTGCCCAAACAGCGTGCGCCAGGGCGTTGTAAGTGATACCTGATGGGTGGTTGGAGGTTGGGTTGCGGAGGTCAGAAGATGCTGAGAGCGTTGACGAAGGTCGGAAAGGAGAGAGGAAGCCTTTGCGTCAGGAGTATCAGTGAGAATCTGTTCCGCGCCTTTCAGCACCGAGGCAACGTCTTCTGCGTATGTGAACAACGGCAGCCAATACGACGACCCCTGCGAAGGTAGGGAACTTCCAGTGTCCCGTTCCTGAATCGTCAACAGCAGCAGCCCACCGCCCGGCCCGTTGAGACCAACGGACAAACGCACAGTCTCTGCTGCGCCTGATGCGAGTGCGATAGTCTTCTCACCGCACACGCGTTCCTCTTGCGGCCTGAGGAAGCGCAATCGGAGTGTGAGTGTCAACGGCTTGCCGCTGACATTGCGTAATCCGATAGGCAGATCATTCATTCCCAACCCA
>JACQGJ010000163.1 GCA_016199605.1 Armatimonadota bacterium
ACCCTTCATGGATAGCAACGCCGCGTCGGAACTCCAACACCAAAGTGGCGGACCAAGGTGAGCAAGGTAACGACACACGGAATCCTCCGTTTACTCCCACCGAAAACGTCAACCCTCCGCTGCCAGTTCGTGACTCCAGAATCAACTATAAGATCAACCATGAAGAACCAAGGGAGAGCACGATCCCTGTTCCGGCCACACCAGACAGAGACAACGGCAAGGCAGTGGCTTCCGAATCGAGCGGAGAAAGTCTCGGTGTCGGTCTTACTAACGAGCGACGCGGCTTGCAGTTACAGCGTCAGCGCAAGTATTCTGAAGCCAGGTCGGCCTTTCAGATTGCGCTCCAGTCCTATCGGCAACAGAAGGAAGCGGGAGTGCGCGTGAGAGAGGCAGACGAAGGAATCAAGATATGCGAAACGGCGGTGCGACTATGCGATCTCTACCTTCGTCAGTGACAACCTCCTCAGGCAGTGATGCAGTGGTCGAGCAAGCGCGAAGTCAGACAAGACCTCATGCGTCCTTGTGCAAAGCAACTCTCTCCATGGGGACAGCGGTGTTCATGCTTGCCTCTGCTCTTTTTGCGGCCGCGCCCATAAAGCTCCTGGTATTCTACGAATCTCCCAACATAACGGACGGAGATCGGATTCTTTCCTCGCTGCGGATGAGCGTGGCCTCGCATTTCGCGACCGCGTCCGGACTCCAAGTGATGAACTATACTGAAGGCGCAGCGCCGATCCAACGAGCACTGGCCGACAAAGTGCTTACCAAGGAAGACCTCCGCCGGGCGAGCGACGTGGAAGGGATGCAGAAGATCGTATCGGCTCTTGATTGCGCTGGAGGCGTGTGGGTAAAGGTGGACAAGGTACAGTCCCTGGACGACGTGGACATTGGCATGGATGTGTCGCTCACTCTGACCTCCAAGGACCGACGAGATTCTTTCCCAGTTGCAGGCAGAGCGTCGAAGTATGAGGCGAAGTACGCGACAGGATCCCAGCGTCGCACCGTGTATGACGCGGTGGCCCGCCTGATTGTGGCAGAGCTCAACACACGAACGGTTTTCTTCTCAGGGACATCGAGTCCTGGCTCCCCGGCTCCGGCAGCCACCGTCCAGACGCCCTCTCACTCCTCGCCTGCGGTCACCTCGGAAGGACTGGACCTCTCGGAACTCGTGGGTTCTACCGACCCCGACCAGGCGTTGCGTAGACTCAAAGACGCCTCCATCGCCTCGCCTCGGGATCCCTCGCTCTACGTTGCTGCCGGGGACCTTTACCTGAGAAAGGGCAAGATCGACGACGCTATCCTGGAATACAAGCGCGCCGCCTATGTCGACTCTAAACACAAGGAGGCTTTGTTCAAGCTGGCGAAGGCCTACTCGCAACGTGGCGACATGGAAAAAGCCTTGGAGACTGCTCAGCGTCTGGTAGGTCTCGGATTCGACTCCGCCGCCGTAAGACAACTCACAGCCCAGGGACACTTAGCCCTGCAGACATTCCACGAAGCCAATGGACGATTGGAGCCTGCAAAGGCGGAGCTCAAGAAAGCTCTGGACGATTTGCACAAAGCCACTGACCTGGACCAGAACAATGTGGAGGTTCTTTGGACCTATGGAAAATTGCTGCAGTCCGCGGATCAAGACAAAGAGGCAGCGATCATCTATCGAAGACTCACAGACCTCTCACCTCAGAACGCCGAGACATGGCAGGCTTTTTCCTTCAGCCTTCTCGGGGTTGGGGACTACGTCGGGGGACTTACGGCGCTGGAGCGTTCTCTTGAGTTGAGACCGACCCGACCAGTGTCCTACGATTCGGCAACCTATCAGAACATTCTGCGGCTGACCGACGGCCGCGCCAGAGAGATCTACCTGCAGGCCCGTTCGGATCTGAACGATTACGCCGACAAGAAGATTTCTGCAGAGAAACTGCTGGAGCAAACCGAGAAGCTCTTCGGCTCGGTGAATCGCCTGACCGCTCTCATGGGTAATCTGGAGCCTCCTGAAAGCAAGCAACGCACCCACTTGCAGAAAACGCTGTCGTATCAGCTTCTTCAGCAGGCAGCCTTTGCGCTGGTCTCTTACGTGGAAACTCACGACGATGCATACCAGGAAAAGGCTACGCTTCTGTTGGTAGAATTCGCCAACGAATATGAATCGGCGCGCAAGAAACCCACCGAGGCAGCGGAAGCGCCGACCCTCAAGGGCTAAGGAGCGAGGACGACTGGCTCATGGAGCTTTTTCATCTGGGGAAAGTAGTCATGGGAGTGGGCGCGATACTTCTGGGATTAGGGGCGCTGCTTGTCTTGATGGGCAAGCTGACCGGGGGACGGGGTCTACCTGGCGACCTGCTCATTGAGCGTGGCAACTTTACTTTGTATTTCCCGATTGTTACTTGCCTGCTGCTGAGTGGGTTGTTGACCCTCGCACTCTCCTTGTTTCTTGGCCGTCGGTGAACCCCACAACACTTTGGATGCCTCACTTTTCGATTACCATCTGCCAGTTGAACGGATCGCCCAGAATCCGGTGCGACCTCGTGACCACTCCAAACTCTTGGTGTTGCACAAGGAAACCGGGCACGTCGAACATCGGTTTTTTTATGAAGTGGGCGATTACCTGCGGTCAGGAGATCTGCTCGTTCTCAACGACACGAAGGTGTTCCGGGCCGGGATCCGGGGAAATCGTGCAGACAGCGGCGGCAGAATCGATGTGCTCTTGCTTCATGAGGTCGGCGACTATCAATGGGAATCGCTGGTTAGACCCGGTCGCAAAGCCCATGTGGGTAGCTTGATCCTCTTTGGCGACGGAAGACTGAGATGCAAGGTTGTGGGTCGAACCGAGGCGGGAGGGAGGGTACTCGACTTCGCACCGACCGAGGGGTATTCGCGAGAGTTCCTTATGGAATGGCTGCGACATTATGGGGAAGTGCCCGTTCCCCCGTACGTGAAAACCCATGTAACGGACGATGACCTCTACCAGACTGTATATGCCGAGAAAGTGGGTTCGGTGGCCGCGCCAACGGCAGGCTTCCATTTTACCGAGGGTCTACTTGAGAGACTTGGCGGGACAGGCGTGCTTATAGCACGAATCACCTTGCACGTGGGTCTCGGCACCTTTCGCCCCATCAAGTCTCCAACTATCGAAGAGCACGAGATGCACGAGGAATGCTATCATGTCTCCGATGAAGCGAGTCGGCTCTTGCGTGAGACGCGAGAGCGCGGCAATCGAATCTTCCCGGTTGGCACCACCACGATTCGCGCTCTGGAAAGTAGCGCACAAAGCCGTGGTATGCCTCAACCGGGGTCGGGGTGGACGTCGTTGTTTATCTCTCCCGGACATGAATTCCGTTGCGTGGACGGGATGATCACGAATTTTCATCTGCCGAGGTCAACGCTGCTTGTGCTTGTAAGCGCGTTTGCGGGGCGGGAGGTAGTGATGCGGGCTTACCAGGAAGCCATCGAGCACGACTACCGTTTCTTCAGTTTTGGGGACGCCATGCTGGTCATGTGAGAGCACAAGAGGGGAGGGAAACAACCATGTCACCAAAGAACCTGCGCGAATGGATAAACTATGTTGAAAGCAGCACGATTGAGGAAAAACCCGAGAACCAGTCACGGCACGAAGGGCCTTCACCCGCCCTGGCTGCGAAGACAACCCAGTCGCAACCGTTTCCCAAGTCGTCCCTGGCGAAACCTCGCCGACGGCCAGAGTCCTGGAATCTGACGGAAGGCAAGATCGTGCCGGCAACGGCCCACCCACGAGAGAGCGAGGCAGAGACCCCCGCCGTCAAGGAAGCCTCCGCCTCGACCGAAGCGAAGAGAGCCACTTCGCTGTCCGGCGATTGGGTGGGAGATCCCATACCCAAGCCCAAAGCGCCTCGCTCCCTCCGTACTCGTTCCGCGGAGACGTCCTCCCGGCCGATCAAGACACCGCGTGTCAAGGTCACCGAGGCGATGCGGCTGATCCGGGAAGCCATCCATCCTGTGGACCTTACCGACGCGCTCCAAGACGGAGATGCGCAACGATCCCGCCTGTTCCAGCGACTGGTCAACCCCGAGTTGTCTCTTCGAGAGACGGCTCTCCTGCTGAACGTTTGTCCGACCACGATCCGCCGATACACCAACAGTGGAATCCTTCCCCACCACCGCGGCTCGGGCAATCACCGGCGCTTTTGGCTGAAGGACATCGTGATGTTTGTAGACCACTACGGTGGCCGGCGAAAGGAGTCCGGGACTGAATCCTGAAGAATACCACCGGATGTTCGAGTTGGAGGACCGATACTGGTGGTTCGTCGGACGTCGGCACATTGTCCGCTCCTTGCTGGCCCGTCGAGGCAATCTGCCCAACCCCTGCCGCATTGTTGACCTTGGCTGCGGCACGGGGGGCAACCTGCCCGAGTTGGCACAGTTTGGTGAAGTGGTCGGCGTCGATATGTCTCCGGAGGCGCTGCACCTGTGTCGATCTCGGGGCGACTTTCCCCTGGCCCTATCCGATGGAACGGCGCTTCCCTTCCGGGAGGATTCCTGCGACCTGGTAACCGTTTTGGACGTGTTGGAGCACATCGAAGACGACCGCCGCGTCCTCGAGGAGCTTGTCCGAATCTTGCGACCAGGTGGGAAAGTGCTCGTCACGGTTCCGGCCTATCCCTCGCTCTGGAGCGAGCACGACGAAGCTCTGCACCACCAGCGCCGTTACCGGGCACATGAGCTGCGAGGCAAGGTCCGGGCGTCGGGCCTGACGATCCGGAAGTTGTCCTTTGCCATCTCCGCTGTTCTCTTGCCGGTCTACTTCTTGCGGTGGATGCAACGGTTCCGTCGTCAACCGCCACGGGAGTCTGCCAAGACCGGTTTGATAGAGCTTCCGGCGATGGTAAACGGTCTCCTGATCGCCTACCTTCGTTTCGAAGGATCGTGGATCCCACACATGAGTCTGCCCTTCGGCCTCTCGATCGTTTGCCTGGCGGAGAAGGAAGCAGAGGATTAGTGTAACCGTTCAGTTTGGTCGTTTGGATAGCACGGTCGGTTTACCGCCGTGAGGAGGAAGGGGAGCAGAGGGATGTCTTTTGGTCCCTCCTCCTCACGGCGTTAAACCGACCGTGCTATCCAAACCTATACG
>JACQGJ010000160.1 GCA_016199605.1 Armatimonadota bacterium
AGGGACGCTCGCGCGAACGACACCCACAATCAACTCCTCCCGCCAGATCGGCACAGCCAGCAGCAAGCGCTTTCCGGAGACTCCTTTTCCTCGCTGGAGGCAGACTCCCACTTTGCCTTTCAGGGCGGACGAAGGTGTGGGCTGGGAGGCGAGGGATCGCTCACCTGAGGGGGACCCGGAATCGCCGATGATGCGACACGTCGAATCGTAGATCGTCCAGTGCCCTCCATTGATCTTCGACCAGCGGCCCGCTAATCTGGTCCAGCGCTCATCACGCGCCATCGGCTCTCCGCCTTGGGCGACCTGGTCGGCCAGCAGCCTCGCCTGCAGCATCATGTCCTCCTGCACATGGTGAGCGAAGGCGCGGTCGAGAGCGTAACGGGCATAGCTGGCAGTGATGATCACCCCCAACAAAGCGACGCTGAGGTGAGCCATGAGAAATCTGGCTCGCAGTCCGGACGGTCGAAGCATCTCGATAGGAAAGGAGGATTTGAGTTTCATGACCTCACTGGTTCGCAGGGTCCTGGAGTTTGTAGCCAAAGCCGCGGATCGTCAGGAGGTGCCGGGGTTGCGAAGGGTCGGTCTCCAACTTCTCCCGAAGCCATCGAATGTGTACTTCCAGCGTGTGGTCGCCGACAAACACGTCGTTCCAGACGGAATCCAGCAAGGCGCGCCGCGACACTGGTCGCCCCTTGCACCGCGCCAGGGCAGCGAGAAGCTCGAACTCCTTTCGCGACAGGTTGATGGACGCTTCGCCGACAAAGACTTCGCGGCTGCCGAGGTCGATCCGCAGGTCTCCCGCCCGCACCACGCTCTGCGTCGTCGTGCCCGATCGACGCAGCAACGCCCCAACCCGCGCCACCAACTCTCTCATACTGAACGGCTTGGTGACGTAGTCGTCCGCTCCCAGTTCGAGTCCGGCAACCTTGTCCGCCTCGCTGTCCTTCGCCGTCAGGATCAGAATCGGGACCTCGGACTCCGCCCTCAGCACGCGGCAGATCTGAAGGCCCGAGAGTTTCGGAAGCATGAGGTCAAGCAGGATGAGGTCAGGCGCTTCCTGGCGTGCGGACTGCAAGCCACTTTCGCCGTCCTTCGCCACGACGGTCAGGTGACCTTCGCGCTTGAGATTGTAAGCGATGGTGGCAGCCAGCCGCTTCTCGTCTTCGATGAGGAGTATCTTGGCCATGGTGCTTGGATGCGGTTCCCGCTTCGCAGCAATGGTAGCACCCAGACCCGCTTCCTTCAACCCTGATGGGGTGTGCCCTGTCAGATAAGGATCGTTGCTTTGCACGATGGATTCGTGTAGACTGTCTGCGCGTCACGGGGAAGAGAGGAGAAAAGGCAATTAAATGATAGAAGAAGACCCCTTGGCCCCAACAGGAGCGATTACGAGGACAAGGCTGTGAGATTTAGGCCCGAGCACTACATCCAGCCCGCCCAGGAGAGGCGTGATGAAGCCTGGCACCTTCTCAATGCGGACAAATACGCCGGAGCGATGTACCTCACGGGTGCCGCGGTAGAGTGCCTATTCTGGGCCTATCGAACGGAGGCCGGTCACCCTTTCAAGGCACATCACGACCTCATGGACCTGTATAAAGAGTCAGGCCTGTTGGACTTTTTCACCACGCGCAATCGAGAACCGATGGCAGTGGCTCTGGTCGAGGTATGGTCCCGGTGGAAGAACAACTTCAGATACGCCTCGGACCAGCGACTCCGGGCGGAGATCAAGGCGCGTACGCTTGACAGAGGGATCAAGGGTGATGCTCTGAAGGAGAACGCGCGACAGGCTTGGGAATCGCCATCATACATTATCGCAATGGGAGTCGAAGCATGGCGCTCGAAGAAAGACTAAAGCAAGTCTTGGCGGCCGCATTGAAAACCACTGAATGCCACTTGGACACCTCCGCAACGGGGCGTGTAGGTGGCGTCGTCATCGGGTCGGCTTTTGTCGGCATGTCACAGACTGAGCGGCAGGAGCTGATCTGGAAAAAGCTCCGTGAGCAACTCACCCAAGGGGAGCTTATCCAGATCATGGCCCTTCTCACATTGACCCCGGAAGAGGCGTCGGACCTCCATGAAGATTCGGTGGATAGTCCCTGACGGTGGAGCGGACTCCGCCGAAAGCCGGGGCTGACGCTCTTCACATCGCGGTCGCAGCGGTTCAGCGCATCCACCACCACCGCACCCAGCCTGCCGACGGATCTGCCGGGAGGGAGGAGTGGGTAGGGGTGAGTGATTGGTCGTTGGTGATCGTCGAGTAGGTGTACTACTCGATGCCGGATGGGACGAGTTTGACTCGCTGAAGACCGAGGTCAGTGGTGCAATTTGGAGCCATCCCAATTGATTGGCCAGGTTGACCACCGGGAGAGTGAAGTATGAAACGCCTGTTGTTGATAGTACCCTTGATCTTGCTGACCGTCTCCTCGTGCAGAGACGAACGATTTGACAAGCATCAATGGAGAATAGTCAGGAGGTATTCAACCAGAATTGTGCAGGTGGGCAAGCGCCGTTACAAGACGAGATGGAGGTGGGTAACGACACGAGACCCACAGACCCAAAGACCTCTCGACATTTACCTGGTTAAGAACCGGCTTGGCGCATTCATAGATTTTCCTGACAATCCGGCAGGGGGTGTAATGGTGCCAAAAGACAAAATCCTGCTATCGATCAAGAAAGACTTGGAGAACACTCTGGCGGAACTCGGGGTTCGAGATGAATCGGTCGTAGTCGGTTTCAAGGCATGTAACTTCTACAAGAAATCCGGAAGGACATGACCGCGGCTTTTGGCTGCATTCCGTTGGTACGCGAGGGATTGTTCCCCGAAGCGCAACTGGCCCATCACTGAACGGTGATTCTCCAGCGCGGCACAATAGCGGGTGAGCCTGGTCGTCGGGCGGATTGTGGGACAACGAAGAAAAAAGGAACGTGCGAAGATGATGATACAGCAACACAAACAGCATCGTCCCGTCAGGACGAGTCACTCGCGCGATTGGCGCACCTGTCGCGCGGTTGAACAAATACCGGGAAAGGTCAGCGGCACCTGGGTATTCCGCGGCACACGCGTGCCCGTTCGAGCCTTGTTTGAGAACCTGCGAGATGGCGCTACGATTGAAGACTTCTTGAGTTGGTTCCCGGGTGTTCATCGAGAACAAATCGAAACGGTCCTCGACCATGAACTCGACGGTTTAACCATCCCAATGACCCGATGAAGATACTGTTTGACCAGGGCACTCCAGTTCCATTGCGCGCGCACCTTGCGGGCCACACGGTTGACACTGCCTATGAGCTGGGATGGTCAAGTTTTCGGAATAGTCAACTGCTGAAAGCCGCGGAAGAAGCTGGCTACGACTTGCTTGTGACTACGGATCAGAATCTAAGGTATCAGCAGAACTTGCGCGAAAGAAAGTTGGCCGTCCTGGTCCTGCTTTCCACTTCGTGGCCGCGCGTACGGGTTCACGTTCGTGCAATTGCTCAGGTGATCGATACCATGCAACCTGGGGACTATGCGGAATTCATTATTGAATGACGACACGCGCATCGTTCGCGAGAACCCCCAACCATCGACCCTTGTCCATCACCCATAGCCGATAACCCAAAACCTGACAGGAGGCTCATCATGCCCACCAGCAGAACCATCACCTACCCCGACGCGCTGTTCTTCCCCGACGGCACTTGGAGCGGTGGAGAACGCGCAGTCGTCCATCCTGGCTCTGAGCTTTCTCTTCAAAGCGAGGTACGTGGGAGAGACGCGCTCGAAACAGTTCCGCGAGGCGCTCAAGGCTGCCGCGCTGCGCGGGGTCAAGGCGCTGGTGGTGCTGATTTACTCCCTCTTCGAGCCGGACGTGGCGGCGGAGAACTGGGCGACCGCGCAGGACCAGAGGTCCCGAGTCCTGCCAGTCAATCATTCATCAACAGTAACCTTACGGGCCTGAAAATCCCACCGGCTGCCGCGGCGTTTCGCACCCGGACGGCGAGTAGGTTGTCTTCGCCTGGACGAGCGTTACGGACCGAAACGTCGAAGGGTTTGTCCCAGATCTGGTGAATGGTCTGGCCGGTGGATGCAGTCGTGTGCTCGCCAATCATCTCGCCGTTCAGGTAGACCCACGCTTCTTCATCAACGGCGCCGAAGCGCAGAATCATCTGCTTCCCTTTCACTTCAGAAGGGATGCGAAAGCTGACACGATACCAACCCTCCCCCGAGTACTGGCCGATGGAGTCATCCCAATAGGTCGTGACGGGAAGATTGCGCCAGCCGGGGCCTGAGAAGTCCGGCTTGTACCACGCTTGCTGAGCGCCGACTCCCTCGGGGTCCAGGCGGAACCTCCATTCCGAGGGGAAAACCGACAGGTCCTGGATGTTCTCTGCAAAGGCGGTCGACGTGCCAGGTGCGAAGAGGAACGGTGGCAGGGACAAACCTCCTTCTCCCTGCAATCGGAAAACGACGAGGTTGTCGCCCGCGTGCAGTAATCCGGCAACGTTTACGGTCAAGGTGTTCTCGCCGGAATCCTCCGCCATCCCGGCGTATGTTCCGTTGCACCAAGTCCACACTCCCGTGCCTTTCACTTCCGGGAAGCAGACGCGAACCTTTCCCTCGGGAGTCTGCGGGAGACCGAGCTTCACGCGATACCAGGCAACACCACTGTAGCGACGCCCTTCCGCCGTGACGATTCTCCGATTGTGCCAGGCGGTTGTCATGTGGAGGTTTTTCCAGCCTCGAATGTTGGCGTTGGGGAGATACCACCGACCGACAATCCCCTCTCCCTCTGGGTCTACCCGAAAAGAGGCGGCGGAAGGCAACATGGCGACCAGCCTTCCTTTCGCGCCACCGATCCATGAGTTGATCCGTCGGGCAAAGGCGGCAACACTCGCCCCGGACATCGCGCCCCCCCACGGACCCGCCTCCTGCAAGAGCATGGAGTTGTTCACTCGCTGAACGCACTTCACCATCTCATCCCCCCATTTGGCCGCCTCGGAATAATCGCCGCGGGCCATGCTGGCTCGCGCCTTTTCATAGGCGTCCATCCGGTCGAAATGGCCCCGAAAGGCCGCGACCCGGCTCTGGTAAGGCTCGGCCGCCGCGAGTTTGCGCGCCTCGTCCAGCAAGTGCGCGCACCGGTCGTGAAA
>JACQGJ010000161.1 GCA_016199605.1 Armatimonadota bacterium
GCCGTTGGATGGACGTGCATGGCGAGGCGATCTACGGAACTGACGGCGGTGACGTGTGCGAGTTCATCACCTACGGCAGGCAGACCACACGCGGCAACAACCTGTATCTTTTGATCCGGTTCTGGGATGGTCGAGACTCCCTCAGGCTTGCTGGTTTGAAAACCCGAGTGCATCGGGCGACGCTCCTGACAACCCATCAGGAGCTGGAGTTTGAGCAGGACGAGGAGGCCTTGACCCTCAAAGGCCTCCCCTCGACTTCCCTGACCGAGTTGTTCCCCGTTATCAGGCTTGAGTGCGATGGTCCGCCGAAGGCCCACGATTGGGCGGTGCCGCGGTTGTGGACCGGCGACCCCCGACGGTTCACCCGTTGGGCGGCCGAGCGAGGGACGACGGTCGATGCTTTCCGGACTCCAAGACGAGAGGAGGCATAGCCGTGCTCGTTTCTTCCAGAGGTCAATGGGTCAGTGCTGCGCTCATCCTTTTGGCATGCGAGGTATCTCCCCTCTACCCTCAGCCAAACCTGTTGCCCAACCCCTCCTTTGAATCGACGGAACCGCCGCCGCCCAACGCTGCCAGCGCCAAAGAAGGGGGAGTCGTCCCAGCGGACCTCTGGCTGCCGCGAACCTGGAACGTTTACCCGCAGGACGGAGCGGACTACCGGAGTCCCGACGATCCGGCCCAAGCCCATTCGGGAAGACGGTGCGTGTACTGCAACGCGGCGAGAGGCTATGGGATCGTCCGATACGGTCCCATGCCCATTCCGAAATCCGACCCGTGGAAGTTCAGCTTCTGGGCGCGAGGCAAAGGACAGTTGGTGGTCGGTTTCTACCAGGTGTTGCCGGACAGGTGGAATCGAATGCAAAAGGAGTGGCCGTTCACCCTCGAAGAGCAATGGAAACAGTTTGATCTGGAGGTCCAGCCTCCCAACGACTACCGCCAATGGATTCTTGACCTGACAACGCGAGGGACAACACAAGTGTGGATTGATGATGCCTCCGTGACCTATCCGGGGCTTACGGCTCTTGCACTTCCACCCGACAAACCCGTGATGAAAGACGAGCACACTTTGCTCTATCTGGCCTTCGAGGAGCCGCTCAATGAGGACGCCTACTTCATCAAGGGACAGGTGCATCCCTCGAAAGACAACCAGGGACGATTCGGGAAATCACTGATTTTCGGCCCCGAGGGCTACATCGCGTGCTCGGCAAACGAGAGCCTCGACCCGCAGGAGGGAACCATCGAGGTCTGGGCCAAGTTCAACTTCCCCGGCAATGATGGCATGTATCACAACCTCGTCAGCGTGCCCGGTCCCGAAGGGATGACGCTGTGCAAGGACCAATACAGCCACGTCCACTTCGGATTTTCCAGCGGCTGGGCGACTCTTTCCAATGCAACGGCCATGGGCTATGCCCACTACTGGCAGCCGGGCGTGTGGCGCCACGTCGCCGCTTGCTGGGATAAGGATTTGATGCAGGTCTTTGTTGATGGGAAGCTCATCGCATGGAAGGACAAGCCCAAGCTCTCCCGAGCGCTGGGACCGGAGTTGGGTATCGGTTCCGCGGGCATGGAGATCGATGATCTGCGGATTTCCAACATCGTCCGCTTTCGACAGTCGGTTCCGACGCCCTGACCAGGTGGATGAAAGGATGCAATCGTAACATGTACAAGCCAGTCCGTCTCCTCCTCGCTTTGTCGCTGTTGTCGGCTCTATCTCAGCGTCCGGGGCAACGCATCGCCTTCGCTGCCCGGCAGGCGGGGCTGGAGAGGTTGAACAAGGAGTTTGCCGGTCTCGATTCGAACGGTGACGGGCAGGCAGAGATTCACTGGGTAAACAGCGCGGGTCCGGACCGGAATGCGCATGGACGGTGCATCGGGTCGGTGTTGCTCATCGTTGAGCCACGACTTGTCGGTGAAACGTGCGGTCTCCGCAACGACAAGCTGGTGAGCCTTCGCCCGGCGTTGAGCACCTATGCCAACGACCTTGCCCGGGAGGGCTGGCGGGTGCTCGTGGTCACGATGCAGGTCTACGCGGGCACTTCACACCAGGATGGGCGAACGCTCCTGGCGATGCGACGCTATGTGCGTCGCGCGCGTGAAGTCGTGCCCGACTTGACGGGCGTGATCCTCATCGGCAGCTTTCCTGAAGCGATGCTGGTCCGCCAGTACAACTGGCGTCAGCATACCGAGACCGTCTTCAACAAAGGAAAGCCCGACGAAGAGAGCTTTGGCGGCAAACGAGTTCACCGGCTGCGGTCTGTTGCTGAGATGATTGCCTTTCGCAGCGATCTGCCGTTGGCGGATCTTGATGGACGTTGGGAGGAAGCCTATCACCAACGATCCGAAAACCTCGCTTCCACTCTCGCGATCTACCCGAACTCGGTGCTTCCTCCGGGAGAGGATCCTGAAGGAGAATGGCTCCTGGGGGGATCGACGAAGTACTACGAGACGGGGACAGATCGGTACGAGGATTTCTTCTTCATTAACGATGGACACTACGCAAGCAACCCCCTGCCGGAGGGCGGCACCGACCTCAAACCGCTGGATGCGTTGCGGGATGAGGAATGCAGCGAAGCAGACAGACATCGGGCCAATCCTCTGGCGTGTCCCGCCGTTCTCGTGTCCCGTATCAACGCCAAACACATCGCACTGAAGCCCAAGTCGCGCGTGTGTGGTACTCACGGCGAGGGTCTCCTGGCTGAAAGCGGCTTGCCGCAGGAAGTGACCTTCGCTACAGAGAAATCCACACCTGGAGGAGTAGGCGTCTGGGAACGAGACCCACGGCTTGAGCGCCGCCTGTTGATCGATTACTTCGACCGGAACCACCGATACCGATGCGGACAGTTCCAAAACCAGTTCAGACCGGCGGCGATTTCCTACGGCCTCGGCAGCGCAATGCCCGAACTGCTCGCGGCCAGTCCGAGATGGAAAGACTTCAATGATCGCGGATATGATCTGCAAGACGACGAAGCCTCACTCGTGGCCGCCGTGCAATGGCTGAAGCGCCCGGCGAGGCTCCGGTTCATCGCCGCCCACAGCGATCCCTGGGGATGCAACTTCAAAAAGACGGAGGACGTGGCCGCGCTGGAAAAGGAGTGCGGCGGCCAGCCCTGGTCGTGGATTCGCCGCGGGAACCAACTGGTGCCGACTCTCGGGGCGACCGGCAAGCTGGACTTTGCGATCCTCCGGACCCTGTGGCAGAATGACGCCCTACCCGACCAGGCCTGCTTTTACCTG
This sequence comes from Armatimonadota bacterium, assembly GCA_016199605.1. Classification (GTDB taxonomy): domain Bacteria; phylum Armatimonadota; class Abditibacteriia; order CG2-30-59-28; family CG2-30-59-28; genus JACQGJ01. Next base: position 3,235 of record JACQGJ010000161.1, read on the forward strand.
CACTCCGGATGCGAAGCCATCGCGCCAGGAGGCGCGATGCGGTTCCCGTACAATCATCCTGAATACGCTTACTGGCAAGGGGCCGAGGCACTGCTCTTCTACGGCAAGGGGCTGGCCTTGGTCGGACGATCCAAGGTGTTCTACGATTTCCCCACCGACTTCGCCAAACTATTGGGCGAAGGGAAGACTTTCGGCGAGGCTTGGGCGCACTACTTTGAGGTGGAGTCGGCGGAATCCGATGTTCGGAAAGTGGGCGGAGGCATTGGTCGCAAGCGCGCGTATTTCTGGGGTGTGCTGGGAGACTGGACACTGCGACTGACACAAGACCAGACACGGTAATCTGACGCCAGTGCGCCAGCGGTTCACGATCTTACAGGGAGGCTGTCTGCAACCATGAACGGCTTTGGTCCGGCGAGTCAGAAAAGGTTCGCTTCCATGCTAACGCTGGCTTGTAGTATTCTAAGCGGA
>JACQGJ010000159.1 GCA_016199605.1 Armatimonadota bacterium
GTATGCGCATGGGTCGTTCCCTACTCAAACACGAAGTCCTTTTCCCGGAAAACGCTCATGCAAGCCGCTACCGCATCAGGCTCAAAATGGGCGCCGCTTTTCTTCGAGATCTCCTCGATGGCGGTTCCCGATCCAAGCGCCGGTCGGTAAGGTCGATGGTAGGCAATCGCCTCAACAACGTCCGCGACGGAAAGGACTTTGGCCTCCAGAAGGATGTCGTCTGCCACCAAATGGCATGGATAGCCGGTGCCGTCGAGTTTCTCGTGGTGCTGGTAAACAATCTGAGCGATGGGCCACGGGAAGTCCACGGTTTTCAGGATGTCGTAACCTACTTGTGAGTGAGTCGCGATCACGGCGAACTCGATCTCGCTGATACGACCCGGCTTGCTCAGGATTTCGGCGGGGACACACACCTTGCCAATGTCATGCAGAAGGCCTGCGACCCGAATCCCCTCGATCTGGCTTTCAGGGAGGCCCATCTCGGAGGCGACGGCGCAGGCCAGTTGGCTTACGTGCCGCTGATGGCCCGCCGTGTAGGGATCTCTCATCTCGACCAGGGACGAAAGAGCAAAGACCGTCCCTTCCTGAACCTTGCGCAACGACTCGTAGCTCTCTCTGAGTTGCTGCGTCTGCTCCAGAACGCGGCTTTCCAGTTGACGGCTGTAATCCTCCATCTGTCTGTGGGAGATTTCTTCCTGTTCGTGCAGGCGCTTGGTTGCCAGAGACGCATTGATACGAGCGTGCAGCAGAACCGGGTCGAAGGGCTTGGGGAGGTGATCCGTCGCCCCCATTTCGATGCACCGGACGACGCTGGCCATCTCTTCCACGGAAGAGACGATGATCACCGGTATATGGCGCAGATCCTGATCCCCTTTGATGCGTTCCAGAACCTGATAGCCATCCAGTCCAGGCATTTCCAGGTCGAGGAGCACGACGTCGAACGGCTGAGCATGGAGCATTGCCAGGGCCTGCATTCCATCTTCGGCCATCTCCACGGTGTAACCCGCTTCCTGCAGATTGGTGGATAGAAGCACGCGGTTCAGCATGTCGTCGTCTACGACCAGAATGGTTCCCTTATCATTCGTCATCTTACATCACCTCAGAAAATGTCGAAGGCCGAAAGGCGATCACCGGTCCCTTTCCCGTGGGGCGTGGTGCTAACAAGTTATCATGGACAACTTGCCTGGGTATGGCACGAAGTCGCGGCAAGAAACCGCCGGCCCACGCTGTGTTCTCGAATCCACAATCAGGATGGAGCCTTCGCTGCCCTTCATCTCAAAGCTCCTTCCGTACCTCTTCCAAGACAGCATGGGCTTTGGGGAACTCGGTTTCCACTCGCGCGATCAACTCAGCCGCCCCGTCCAGCACTCCGTCTCTCGCGAGGTATTCGAGGTCCCTGGCCACCTGAGCCATCGCCATCGCTCCGAAGTTGGCGCAGTTTGACTTGAGGGTGTGTGCGGCCCGGCGCAAGTCAGCGACCCGCTCCTCGTCCAGCGCCTGCCGCGCCTCACCGAGCAGCTTGGGAACCTCCTTGTACAGGCTGTCCAGCAGACTGGGTAGCAGCGCCTTCGCCTGACTGCCCAACGTGTCCTGCAGCCGCTTGAAACCGGCCGGGTCGAACACGGGCGGCCCCTCCTCCGGCCCCGCTGCCTCCGAGACTGCCTGCGACGTTTCCACCGTGGCTTGCGGAGGCGCCGCGGTCACTTGGCTGACAGTGTCTGGCTCGCTGCGTTCCAGGGATGTTTCGGAGGCCGCTACTGCCTCTCCGGCACCGACACCTGACACTCCTTTGCTTTGAGCCTTGCCCAGCGCAGCGATCAACTCACCGACCCGGATCGGTTTCGTGATGTAATCGTCCATTCCGGCGTCCAGACACATCTCCCGGTCGCCCTGCATCGCGTTCGCGGTCATGGCGATGATATGAGGCTGCAAGACGGCCTCGACATCCTCGCGAATCCGGTGCGTCGCCTCCAGACCGTCCATCTCCGGCATCTGCACATCCATCAGAACCACATCGTACGGCTGCCGCGCGACGGACTGTAACGCTTCCCGGCCGTTTCCCGCGACATCGGCCCGATACCCCAGCCGCTCCAAAATGATGAGGGCCAACTTCTGGTTGATGGCGTTGTCTTCTGTCAGCAGAATACGCAATGGGTGGCGTTGACCCAGAGTGGGATCAAAAGCGCTTTCTTCATCTACCTTGCGAACTGTAACCCCCGCGGTCGTGGCTGCTGGTACCAGGATCTCCATGAAGGAATCATACAACTGCGAGGATCTCGCCGGCTTGAACAGCAGTGCCTTAAAATGGTCCATCCTCGGATCGTCGGGTCGTTCACCGATAGAGGACAACAGGATTAACGGCAGGGAATCGGCGTTTTGGTAGCGCCGGATTTCCTCTGCCAGCATGAGTCCGTCCATCTCGGGCATCTGCCTGTCCAAGACCGCGAGGTCGAACCTCTCGCCCCGCTTAAGCAGTTCGAGCGCCTCGTGTCCTGAGGCCACGGTCACGAGTTCCACCCCCCACGGTTGCACTTGCAGCGCAACAATCTCACGGTTGGTAGGATTGTCGTCCACGACCAGCAACCGCTTACCGTGGATGAGGGGCTCGTCGGTCAGGTGGTACAGCGGATCGGGCGATTCGGTAGCCTGAGCCCGGATGGTGCAGTGGAAGGCGGAGCCTTTTCCCTCATCGCTTTCCACCCACACTCGTCCGCCCATCAGGTCGGCGAGGCGTTTGCTGATCGCCAGCCCCAGTCCTGTTCCGCCAAACTTGCGCGTGGTCGAAACGTCAACCTGACTGAAGGACTTGAAGAGACGATCCATGCGGTCGGCCGGAATGCCAATGCCCGTGTCGCGGACGGAGAAGTGGACCTCGTGCCAGCCCTCCTCTCCGTCTAACGGCTGCGAGTCGACCTCGACGACGATCTCTCCGGACTCTGTGAACTTGACCGCGTTGCCGAGGAAGTTGACGAGAATCTGTCGAACCCGGGTGACGTCGCCGACCAGCGCCGCGGGAGTGTGCGGCGCGATAAGACCCCCCAGATCGAGGCCCTTCTCTCTCGCTCGATGGCCCAGCAGATCGAGGGCCGATTCTACGCACTTGTGGACATCGAAGGGCTGCTGCTCCAGTTCCATCCTGCCCGCTTCAATTTTCGAGAAATCGAGGATGTCGTTGATGATGCCCAGCAGAGCATCGGCGCTGTTTTGGACTGTCTTCGCAAAATCCCGTTGCTCTCGCGTCAGGCCAGTGTCCAGCAGAAGACCTGTCATGCCGATGATGGCATTCATCGGCGTACGAATCTCGTGACTCATCGCGGCCAAGAACGCGCTTTTCGCCTGGGTTGCGGCCTCGGCGGCCCCCATGGCCTCCCGCAACTGCTCCTCCGCCTGTTTGCGAGTGGTAATATCCTCGAAGGTGCCCTCCAGGAATTGAACCCGCCCCTCCTCATCGAAAACCATGTGCGCGCTGAGAGCGACCGGGATCACCTGCCCGTCCGCGCGCCGCACGCGCGCCTCGAAGCCCGAGAGGGGTCCCTCGCGGGTTCTGCGCATCAGCTCGAGCGCGTCTTGCGCCTCCTCAAAGAGGTTGATCAGACCTGCTTTGTTCAACTGCTCAACCGATTCGTATCCCAGCGTTTTCAGAAGGGCAGGGTTGGCCTCCAGGATTTCCCCATCGTAGTTGATGCGGAAGAGACCCACGACGGCCCCGCCTATAATCTCACGGTACTTGCTCTCCGAGGCAAGTAAGCGCTGGTTGGCCACCTCGGCAGCGCGCTTGGCCTCCTCGAGTGCCTCATCCGCTCGCTTGCGTTCGGTGATGTCCTCAAAGGTCCCCTCCACCAGGTGGAAGTTCCCCGCCTCATCGGTAACCATGTAGGCGCTGAGGGCGACCGGGACGACCTCGCCTTTCGCGTTGAGCAAGTGAGTTTCAAAGCCGGACACCGGCCCTTCGAGGACCATGTGAACAAAACGCAGGCGGTCTTCCGGCGGCACGTAAAGGTTCACCAGACCGACCTTGTTTACCTCCTCAATAGAGTCGTACCCTATCAGATTCAGCAGGGACGCGTTAGCCTCTATGACCCTCCCATCGAAGTCTGTTCGATACATTCCCACCAGCGAACGGTCGATCATCTCACGGTACTTCCGCTCCGAGGCGCTCAGTTGCTCGTTTACGGTTTCGAC
>JACQGJ010000197.1 GCA_016199605.1 Armatimonadota bacterium
GCCATTGCTTTGGTCATGGCGATGATGCCGCCTTTGGAGGCGCAATAGGCCACCGCGTCGGCCTGCCCAACCAGCCCCACGTCCGAACCCATGTTGAGGATGTTGCCGTTCGTCTTCTTCAGTTCAGGCAGCGCCTCCTGAACGGCACGCCACATGGATTTCAGGTTGAGGGTCATCAGGAAGTCCCAGGTCTCCTCGGTGCAAGCCTCCGTGCCCTGTGGGATATGCGTCCCCGCGTTGTTGAGGAGAAGGTCCAAGCGGCCGTAGGAATCCACTGCTACCTGGATCATTCTTCGGAGGTCGTCCCTCTTCATGACATCAACGTGGACAAAGGAAGCCTCTGCGCCCTTTGTTTTGATCTCCTCGGCGACTGAGTTCCCCGCAACATCGTTGATGTCAGCAACAACGACCCTGGCGCCTTCCCGCGCAAAGGCCAGAGCACAGCCGGCGCCAATGCCGCTTCCTGCACCCGTTATGATCGCGACCTTCTCTCTCAAACGCATGGCACTTATTTCTCCCTCTCAAGGCGACTTTGCGCATTGCTTTAACATCGTGTGATGTTGGGGCATTCTATGACTGTCCGACTGCAAGAGTCAACCCGTGGGTTGTGTGCATTATCCAAAATGAGGTTTGGCTACTGTAAGAGTGAACGGTCGCTGCTCGCCCCGCTGGGCGAGACGTGCCGTTCACGCCCGACAGGAACGGCACGGCGACCGTTCACTACATTGGACGTGAGGGGCGACATCAGATTGTCTAATGCACAACCTGTGGGTTGTTTGAAGCCAGCTCCCGTCGCAGATCTGGTGGATGAGGAATGCGAACGGGATTGAAGCTGACGGATGGGAACGGTACAATCCCAGCGAAGTGACGGCAACCCCATTACCCTTGAAGGAGCAAATCGGTGTCTGAAACTAAGTCAGGGAACCTGACGTCCCCCGGCCGTAAGATCGTCTCACGCCTCAAGAAACGGTTTCCCGACGCAGATTGCGCACTCCACCATTCCAATGCTCTGGAGCTGCTGGTGGCAACCATCCTGTCGGCGCAGTGTACCGACGAACGCGTCAACATAGTGACCCCGGCACTTTTCAAGAAGTACCGAGGAGCGAAGAACTACGCAACGGCAAAACAAGCCGTATTCGAGAAGGAAATCCAGTCTACTGGATTCTTCCGAAACAAAGCGAAGTCGATCCTCGCCTGCTGCCAGGAATTGGTCGCCCGCCATGGTGGTGAGGTCCCGGATCGGATGGAGGACCTCGTTCAACTGCCGGGGGTCGGGCGAAAGACTGCGAATGTGGTCCTGGGGACTTTCTTCAAGCAACCAGCGATCATGGTGGACACCCATGTGAAGCGTCTGGCGGAACGACTCGGTCTCTCTCAAGAGAGCGATCCCGACAAGATTGAGCTCGACCTTCAGAAGGTCTTTCCGAGGAAGGATTGGACCTTTACCTCCCACGCTCTCATCTGGCACGGTCGCTACACTTGCCATGCAAGAAAACCGGAGTGCGGGGATTGCTGCCTGGCCGACCTCTGTCCCTCCGCCGTCAAGGTGTAGACTCAACGGCTCCATAGTCACAGAGCACCGCGGGGGTTGGCGCTTCACCGATTCGCATTCTCACCACAGCCTGACTTCCACGCACTCTCCCTGCTGCAGTCCTTCTTTGGCCGCGGGGATATGGACAAAACCGTGGCTCTTCACCATGAGCGAGATCAGCCCGGACTTGCCGAAGACCGGCTCGGCGACGCGGCGGCCTTCCTCCTCCCTAACGATCACTCGAACGAAGTCATCCCTCCCTGAGGCCGAGGGAATTTTGGCGGACAGGAGGGCGGAAACAGTGGGTTGTGGTCTGGGTTGGCGTCCCAGCAGTTGATCCAACGCGGGTTCCACGAAAAGGTGGAAGGCGAGCATGGCGGAGATGGGATGACCGGGCAGTCCATAACACGCGTTTCCTTCAACCACTCCGATGATGACGGGTTTGCCGGGCTTCATCGAAACTCCGTGCACAAACACGCCTGGTTTGCCCGACTTGTCGATTACCTCCGCAACCACGTCGTGTGCCCCTTTCGAGCTTCCGCCGGACATGACGACGATCTGCGCCTCTTCGAGAATCCGGTTGAAGACCTCGAAGAGCGTTTTGAAGTCGTCGTGAATAATGCCCTTGACTACCGGTTCCCCGCCGCATTCCTGTATCAAGCCGGCCAGCGTCCAGCTGTTCACGTCCCGCATCTGGCCGGGTTGGGGGATAACATCGGGATCCACGATCTCGTTCCCTGTAGAGATGATCGCGACCCTGGGTCTCAAACGAACGGACACTTCCGTCACTCCCAGGGCTGCAAGGTAACCAATCTCCTGGCTGCGAATCTGAGTTCCGGCGGAGAGGACCACCTCGCCGTGGTGAGCGTCCTCGCCGGCTTGAACGACGTTCTCACCTGGCGCGATCTGCCGGTGAACTTCAACCTCCCCCGTGTCCAGCTTCAGCGTGTGCTCGAGCATGACGACAGCATTGACGTTGCTCGGAAGGATACCGCCCGTATAGATGACCATCGTTTCCGCAGCGCCGAAGTCCCGGTCGGGGACCTGTCCCATCTCGATGACCCCTACCGGCTTTACGTAAACCGGATTCGAGGCTGAAGCGCCAAAAGTCTCTTCGGCCCGGACCGCGTATCCGTCTACCGTGGAGCGGGAGGAGGCGGGCAAATTCTCCGGACTGCACACGGGGGAGGCTAAAGTGCAACCCAACGCTTCCTTGAAGGAAACCGTCTTTGCCGGCACCTGTGGCGCGTCGAAATGCTCCCGAAGCCGGGACAAGGCTTCTTCGATAGTGACGGTCTGAAGCATTTCTCTCATTGGTTCACCTTTGCTCCCACAATTGTCGCAAGATACTGAAGTGACTCTGGAAAACCTCCGGGTTCCTTTTCAGGCTCTTTGTGGCGTATTCAGGGAGAATCTCGTTAAAGAGGTCCTCCAGCTTTTCCCATACGAGATACCCTTTCCCAAGGAGTTGCAACACATCGCTCAGGTCTTCATCAGTACCACGCGCGATTTTGCTGAGTGCTGTGCTGTATACATCGAAATGAAAAACATCGAGGTTGCCGTATCTGCCCACAAACTGACATCGGTCGAAGTGACCGGCGGGAAGGGGGATGAAATGCTCCGGGGAGGCTTCTTCGACATTAAGGCAGAGATCGCCTATGAGTTCGCGCACAACTCGGACGAACTCTGAATCATGCTGAGGATCGACCCGCCAGACAATATCAATGTCCAGACTCTCGGTCCTCAACCCCTCGAGCACAAGCGTCGTGCCACCCACCAGGTAGACTCGACCCGCCCGATGGAATCGATGTCCCAACTCGTGCAGGAATCTCTCGATTTCAGCCTTGTCGGCCATGCGGCGAGTGCTCATTCGTGAATCCGCTTTTCCGCTTCCAATTGCCCAAACACATTCTGCATGACCTTTTCGTAGGAAGACAGGTAGTTCAACGGCAACCCTGAGCGCCGCGCCTCCTGGTCGGCGAGAGCGTGAAGGCCCACCTTGCCGTGGCGCTCCTCGGCAGAGGGCAGATCCAACTCCTGTGAGTAAAGATCGGGCAATTGGTTGACGCTGCCCAGGTACAAGCGAAGGCGGGACCACCACAACCGCTGGAGATATACCGCAGCAGTATAGAGGACTCTGAACCGCCTCTGCTGATCTGGCGGGGCGTGAACGATCTGCTGCGGAAGGTCAACGGACCATTCCGGATGAAAGAGGAGAAGCGCAATGAGCGAGTGACGCATACGTGGATGAGGGTGCATCGCCAGGCGGAGTGCCAGGTCGGTAGGAGCGATTCCCTTTGCGTAATCTCGAGCGTCGCGAGCCCCGGAGAGGTAATGCACCCCATGTTCCCAAAGCTCTCCGAGCAGGGACTCATCCTCGTCCGTCCAATTGTGATTCGCCATTTCTGCCTTCCCCAACGATCAGGACACCCCATTGATCTTGAGCAGATCCATAAACTCTGACCGCGTGATGCTGTTCCGACGAAACAGCCCTCGGACGGAGCTGGTGACGACTTTCGAGTTCTGCTTTTGAACACCACGAACCATCATGCAGAGATGTTGGGCCTCCGCCACCACCGCCACGCCCTGGGGTCGCAAGGCTTCCTCCAGGGCGCAGGCAACCTGGTGTGTAAGCCGCTCCTGCACCTGCAAACGCCTGGAAAACATCTCGACCAGACGAGCGACTTTGCTGATCCCGACAATGCGACCTTGCGGGACGTAGGCGACGTGGCACCGACCGAAGAAGGGCAGGAGGTGATGCTCGCACAGGCTGTAGAACTCGATGTCCCGCACGACGACCATGTCGTCGTATTCCTCGGCCTCGAAGATGGCCCCGTTCAGGATTTCCTCCACGCTTTGATGATATCCCTGCGTAAGGAAGGCCATCGACTTGGCAGCGCGCAACGGTGTTTTCAGCAATCCCTCCCGGTCAGGTTCCTCGCCAATCTCAACGAGGAGCTTCCCGTAGAGGTCCTGCATCCCGGAGATGGACACGTCCTCCTCCAACTCGTCCAACATACTCAAGTCGACGACCTCCTCGGTCCCCGTCAATTGCTTCAATCAAGCTCACCTCTCTGCTGTCTGTGCTTGCTACTCAGGATAAGTAGAACGGCTCGATTAGCATCGACCCCTACATTCAAACGCAGATTTCAAGCTATCGTAGCGGTGGATGCTAATCCACCCGTGACTTTTCGGACAGGCTCTACTTAACGGCACGACGTGCCAGTCCGTTCTCACGCCCTCAGGCCGGTCCGTCGAGACATATTATGAATACACCGGCTACCTTGTCAAACAACGGCTCGGTAGTTGACCTCGCGTGCGACCAAATCAAGCTATCCGCCAGCCACTATTTTGTACACCCAGCCGATCTCCTCTTGCGACAAGGCCCTTCCGTAGATCCGCAGGTCCGACATGGAGCCGCTGAAGTGCTGGCTGTTGCCGAATCCGATTTGCAGAGGCTGGGTATTGGACACATCAAAATCCTCCGGGTTGAAGGGAGAGGAAGTTGACACAAGCTGTGCGTCCACAAAAAGCTTGAGCTTTCCGTGCTCCCGAACCGCCGCAATGTGGTGCCACCCGGACTTGAGAGCGGCATCATGGGTGGCCATCCGACCTGCCTGGAGACTGAGGACGTGCCCCGAGGGCAGCGTTCCGGCGAATAGCTTCCCCTGATAGACCGCCATCGACCAGACTCGTCGAAGGAAAACCGTTGGAGTATTGTCAAGGTTTCCCATGAAAGTGAAGCTCTCTCGATCCATGCGCCATACGTTTGCCATCGGCAAGGTCCCGAGGTAGACCTTCCCGTTGTAGAGCGCCAGCGCCATGACTTCACGCTCGTAGCCGATCCGGCCGAGGTTGGTCCAGGTTTCGCCTCCCTCATAGCGCAACACTTCACCTTCCGGCCAGGTGCCCACGTAGAGCTCCCCATGGTAGGTCACCGCGCCATAGGTCTGAGTTGACTGACCGGGACAACCGCAGTAGGTCCACTCGCCTTCCCCTTCATATCGGTAAACCGGTCCCCCGTTAACCAAAGTATAGAGCCGATCCCGGTAAATCGTGAAAGACATGAGCCGCTCGTTGGGCCCGACGAATTTCCAGCTCTGACCTCCTTCATACTCGAAGGCGCCGCGACGGTGATGGCTCGTGACGTAGAGCTTTCCGCGGTAAACCGTCAAGGACACTGCCTCGTCCGCCTTGCCGGTCTCGTAGCCCGTGCTTGGGGTTTCGTCGGGCACCGCGTCCTCGCCTCCGGGTTGCCCGCACGGAATCCTTTGGCCGTCCGGCTCGACCCGGTAGACGAGCCCCCCCGGAGTAGTGTTGAGAGC
>JACQGJ010000198.1 GCA_016199605.1 Armatimonadota bacterium
CCGTTATAGGCACGCAGATCCCCTTTGCCCGCGTAGATGAGATCCCCGGTGATCCCTTCAGGCGGGGTCTGATTAGTGCGGACAAGGTTCGGCCAGAGGGAGCGTAGCGCAATCGGGGCGTTGCTGCCCTTCAAGAATAATTGTGACTTCTTATCGATGGGGGTGGTTACGTCGAAAGGTTCTTCACGGACATTCTTAAGACCCAGGGCGACAAACTGCTCCTTCACCCACTGGGTAGACCGGGGCAGATCGCCGGGCTTGCCATCATCGTAGCCGTTGACACGGGAAGGAATCGAGGAGAGGGCAGACACGGTCTTCCGCATGTTTTCCGTGTTGACCTGTGCGGCGATCTCCCTGGGGCCGGCCGCGAACAGAGAGGAGCGGAAAATCGAGAAACCAAGAATGCTGGCAAGGGTAAAAGGGTTTAGTTTGAATCTCTTCATATCTCCCCCGTTTTGCTGATGGGAATCACCGATCTCAATCCCAAAACGTCGCCGTACCGCCTCGGGCCGCGCCGTCATGATTCCACTCTCTTTGCGCCCCAGGACAACCAGGTCAAATCTCCGGGAGCCGCGCTGGTTTTAAGGCCGTGGTCAGGATTTCGCATCCATTGTCGGACACCCACGCGACGTCCTCAATCCGGACGCCGCCCCAGTCCTTGATGTAAATGCCCGGTTCAACCGTCACCACACAGCCAGCGCAAAGCTTGCCGGTGGCAGTGGAAGACAGCCGCGGTCCCTCATGAATGTTGAGACCTACTCCGTGTCCCAGACCGTGGCCGAACTCCTTGCCGTAGCCTTTTTCTGTGATGTAGTCGCGGGCGATCTTGTCGATGACCTTACCGGCGAGGCCGGAGGACAACCGCTCCTCGGCGCGGAGTTGCGCGGACCTAACGATTGAATAGATTTTCCGTTGCTCCGAGGTCGATTTCCCGAGGCACACTGTGCGCGTCAGGTCTGCACAGTATCCCTGATACTTGCCTCCGAAGTCAATAGTTACCAAGTCGCCCAATTGCAGCTTTTTTGCGGACGCGACGCCGTGGGGCAGGGCCGACCTCGCACCCGAAGCCACGATCGTCTCAAACGACTTCCCCTCAGCCCCCAAGCGGATCAAGGACTCTTCCAGCTTCCATGCGACTTCGCTCTCGGTGAGTCCAGGCCGCAGCCGGGCGACCACGCTCTCGAAGGCCTTGTCCGTGATCCCGATTGCTGTCCGTAGCGTCTCGATTTCGGACGCGTCCTTGACCTCCCGAGCTTTTTCGATCGCCTGCTTGACAGAAACCCACTTCACCCCCGGCGCGGCTTTCTCCAGGGATTCCTTCTGGTCCACGGTGAGACAATGGGTTTCGACACCAACAACGGAAAAACGCCTCTTCTTTGCCTGCAAAGCCGCGGCCCGGAGCAGGCTCCTCTTCTCGATGGAGACTCTCAGAGGCCGGACTTGCTCAGCAGCCTGAGCTTCGTATCGGAAGTCTGTGTAGAAAGAAGCGTCTGCGGGCGTTACAAGCGCCAGCCCGGCGGTGCCCGTGAAGCCCGTGAGGTAGCGCACGTTGGTCAAATTGGAGATAACGACGGCATCGACCTTCATCACCGGAAGTCGTCGGCGCAGAGCCTCAAGCCGGCACGAAGTGTCTACAGATTCCTCGGGCATCCACTATTCTCCATGTCTTCACTGCAATGGGCGGCGGCATTATAACATGGCTTGTGCAACGCCTCAACGATTATTGCAGCAATGTATAGAACTTAGCCCTTCGGGCAACTGGCGTATTGGAATAATGGGGTCTTGGAGTAGTGAGGCAGTGTGCGCAATGGGGGTCCATCACTCCATTATTCCAATACTCCATCACTCCCGCAGTGATTTGTGGAAATTCCGAGACGTCTCACACCGTGGGGCGGTAGCTCTGGATTGCGCGCATGTATTGGACCCGCTCGAACGCGCTGGGATCGGGACAGTTCTTCTGACTCATGCTGCCGCGCATCTGGCGGACCGATTCATATTCCCGCTCTTCCATCCATTGGCGCATCTCCCGCTCAATCACCCGGAGGTGCTCTATCCCGTGCTTGAAGAGAGCCGAGCAAACCTGAGTCACGTTTGCTCCAGCCATAATCATCTTGATGGCGTCCTGGCCCGAATAGATTCCCCGGGTGGCGGCAAAGTCGGCTTTGATCCGACCGTAGAGTATCCCAATCCAGGTTAGCGGGACCCGAAGATCAAAGGCGGTGCTCAAGATGGTGTGGGGAGAGATTTCCAGCGTCTCGAGATTGATGTCAGGCTGGTAGAACCGGTTGAACAGCACCAGGGCATCGACGCCTTCGTCCTCGAGGCGCTTGGCCATGTTTGCGAAGTTGCTGAAGAACGCTGTCGTCTTCATGGCAACGGGGATCGAAACGGCTGTCTTGACCGCCCGAAGGATGTCGATATAGGTCTGCTCTACGTCGGCTGACGCCATGCTCATGTCGGTCGGGACGAAATAGACATTCAACTCCAGGGCGTCCGCCCCCGCTTGTTCCATCTGTTTGGCGAAATCGGTCCATCCTCCCAGGGACTTGCCGTTCAGGCTGGCGATGATCGGGATATCGACAGCTTCTTTCGCCTGGCGGATCTGTTCCAGGTAGCCTTCCGGTCCCATGACGAATTCTTCGGGCTCAGGGAAGAAGGTGAGGGACTCGGCGTAGCTTTCGGTTCCCTGAGTGAGGTGGTGCAGCAGTTCGTACTTCTCGAGGGTCAACTGCTCCTCAAAGAGCGAATGGAGAACGACTGCCGCAGCCCCCGCGTCTTCCATCCGTTTGAGGTTGTCAAGGTCATCCGACAGTGGGGACGCAGACGGCACAATCGGTGTCCGCAGGGCCATGCCCATGTATTGAGTTGTCAAGTCCATCGAAGATCCTCCTGCCAGAAAGCAAAA
>JACQGJ010000002.1 GCA_016199605.1 Armatimonadota bacterium
GGGATGGGAGGACACAACCTAATTGAAACCGGTCGGATCGATGGCATTGGGATTAAACATGATCTGGTTTCTGGCCTTGGTCCATTTCACGTGGCCGTCGCAGAAGGTAAAGTTCGCACCGTTAGTGTGACGGGGCTCCAAAGCATCACCGATGGGGAGGGCCCCTGTCGTTCCCGTTCCTGTGACTGCTCCCTCGATCTGACCGGCATTGAGAACGGTTCCGCTGGTCGAAATGACCAGATCCACGTTCCCCGTCTGCGCAGTGTTGCCGAAGCTGTTCACGTCCCCGACGCAGACGGTGGTCGTGTAGTTGCGGATATCACCCTCGCTCGCTCCCGCCGGAAACTCACCCTCGCCTCGCCTGCCCCACTGCAGGAAGGGATTATATCCGTATCCGACGTTAAAGGTTGTATAGCTTGGGCATTTGAAGATCTGGTCGTTCTTGATATAAGGCTGAACCTGGAAAATCCATGTCGTCTCAAAGTTCTCCACAACGTTATTGTGAGTGTTGGTAACGCTGCCGCCACCGGCAAAGTTTGGGCTGCAAGGGGCCGGGAACTTGTCATCATAGTCCTGAACGTACATCTTGAAGCCGAGCATAATCTGCTTCAAATTGCTCTGGCACGTTGCCGAGTTTGCCTTTTCCCGCGCACGGTTGAAGACCGGAAAGATTATCGCAGCCAAGATCGCGATGATTGCTATCACGACCAAGAGCTCGATGAGTGTGAATCCCTGCTTGCGAATCGTTGCAACTTTCATCCATCTACCTCCTGTTGCGTTTGAGTCATCTCCTGACTCGAGAGTGAGTATCGCGCGTCCACGCGTCCTCTTCGACTTGCTCGTGCGCGGCTAACCTCACACACGATCAGACCCGACTTCTGCTATCGCTCTTCATTGGCGCGAAATTATACTGACTACCGGCCAATAAGTCAAGGCGATTTTGCATCTTGTGTGCATTTTCCAAAATGAGGTTTGGCTACTGTAGTGAACGGTCGCTGCTCGCCCCGCTGGGCGAGACGTGCCGTTCCTGTCACGGTAGGAACGAAACGTATCGCCCGCCAGGAACAGCACGGCGACCGTTCCCTACCCGTGGCTACGAGGTTGGCGACATCAGAATAGAAAATGCACACGGACCCGGGCCGCGCAGCTCAGAGGCACTTGACGAGGCCTTGGCGTTTCAGTAGACTGGCGCAAGGAGCCAGGCGCGAAGGCAAGAAGACTACAACGACGCCCGCTCTGAAAGGATGGCGTCATGAGCATACAAACAGAAGCATGCAATTCGGACGGTCGGTGGGTGAATCCGCTGTGTCAGTCACTGCCCATCGACAGGAACGGGCCGTTCGTCCCGATGGCGGACGGCAGCCTGATGACCATCGACTCGCAGGGGATGCGGGTCAGCGCGGACGACGGCGTCACGTGGTCTGAAGCGCGTCCGGTCTGTGAGGGGCTAAATGACACTGAGCCTGCCTCGCACCGCCTCGTGCGGACGAAGAGCGACTCTCTGGTGATGGTCCACCTCGACTTTACGGACTACAAGTTCAGTTGGGATGAGGAGGCGGGGGAACCGAAGGACGACTGCCGGATGGAGGTGTGGTCGATTCGCAGCGTGGACGGAGGCAAGACATGGGTTGACAAGCAACGACTCCTCGACGGCTACAACGCCAATTTCTTCGGCTTCATTCAAACGAGTGCTGGCAGACTTGTCGTCGTCCTGGAACACTTGGCAAGCAACCCCGGTCGTTGGGTGGTCTGTTCGTTCATATCTGACGACGACGGACAGACGTGGACTCGCAGCAACCTGATTGACCTGGGCGGGCACGGTCACCACGATGGCGCTACCGAGCCGACCGTGGCCGAGTTGAGCGATGGCCGTCTCCTGATGCTGATTCGCACCAACCTCGACCGTTTCTGGCAGGCGTTCTCCGACGACGGCGGTCGTTACTGGCGCACCATTCAACCAAGCGACATAGACGCGAGCAGCGCGCCCGGACATCTCGTGCGGCTGCGCAGCGGTCGCCTCGCGCTGGTGTGGAACCGCCTCAATCCCGAAGGCGGGACTCGACCGAAGGCAGAACCCGGCCAATCGTCCGAAGTCCCAGCCTCATGGTACCGTGAGGAGCTATCCCTTGCCTTCTCTGAAGGCGATGGCGTCAGTTGGACAAAGCCCGTCGTCCTTGCTCGACAAGAAGGAGGGCAACTGAGCTACCCCTATCTCTTCGAGCGACACCCGGGGGAGCTGTGGGTGATCGCCGGCTTTGCCTTCAAATCGGGTTGGCAGGAACCCCTGTCGCTGAGATTGAGAATGAATGAGGAGGAGCTCTTGCGGGAAACACAAGAGAAACCGTAACTATGTACGAACTCCATCCGCCTCACGTCTTTGTCCACAAACGGGTCTGCAAAGAAACTCTCGCGACCGACCCGGTGCTGCTATTCAACACCTTCGTGGGATCCCGACAAGCGCCGGACTTCGCCTGCAGCCAGCGAGTGTTCTCCAACGGGCAAGACGCCAACTGTTTGATCTTGAAACGGAGCAACGATTCAGGAGCGTAGCGGGTGTCACTGTGAGGTCCTGTCTGCTGTGTTTACTTGACTCCCCGTGCATGGTGTCGCAAGCGAACGGGGTGAAAGTGTGCCAGGCGCTTCGGGTAGTTCCGAACGCCCAGACCCTCCTCGGAATCCCAGACACTCCTTCCCGCGCA
>JACQGJ010000182.1 GCA_016199605.1 Armatimonadota bacterium
GGGTTTGCGGAAGCGGTGGAGGAAGGCAGGCGGCAACAGAAGTTCCTCCAGTTCTCCATCGGCTTCTCGCTCTTTGAGCGCGCCTGGACGCTGCGCGGCATGGAGAACCTGTTCTACGACATGGTCGAAGCGCCGACTTTTGCGGAGGAGCTCTTCGACGCCATCTGCGACTATAACGTTTCGCTGGTGAAGAAGGCTCTGCAGTACGACATTGATGCCGTACACTTTGGCGACGACTGGGGATCGCAACGGGGCCTGCTGATGAGCCCGAAGTCGTGGCAGCGTTTCATCAAGCCTCGCCTTGCGCGCATGTATGGTGCGGCGAAGGAGGCGGGCAAGTTCGTGACCATCCATTCCTGCGGCAAAGTGCAGGAGTTGTTCCCGCAGCTCGTCGATCTGGGCCTTGACTGTTTCAATCCTTTCCAGCCGGAAGTAATGGACCCTTACGAAATGAAGCGGCAGCACGGCGACCGGTTGAGCTTCTGGGGAGGGGTCAGCACTCAACAACTCCTGCCCTACGGAACACCGGAGGAGGTTCGCGCCGAAGTTCGGCGTTTAATAAAGGAGGTCGGCAGAGACGGCGGCTACATTCTCGCTCCGGCCCACGGCATCCCCGGCGACGCCAAACCGGAGAATATCATGGCGCTGATTGAGGTGGCGAACGAGTAGAGGAGAAAGATGGCGAGGGTGGCGCCGGATCGGAGTTCCGGTCGAGGGATTTATATGAACGGCGATCGAGATTTTTGTTTGAGGCAACTGTCATGAGCGACGAAAGAGCGGCCCCTCTTCACGACACTGAAACCCCTCTCTTCCAGACCCGCGGCGTGGTCCTCGTCGTCCGCGATATCGAGACGCTCGACTGGCCGCTACGGGCGAAACGCGCCGGACTGACGACCCTGGGCACTCACCCCTTCCCCCACGAAATCGCGGCGTTTCTCAAGACGGAGCGGGGGGAGCAGTTCGTGCAGGAGTGCAACGAACTTGGAGTTCATGTCGAACACGAATTGCACGCGATGAGTGACCTGCTGCCCCGAGACCTCTACGGGAGAGACCCGGCCATGTTCCCGATGGACGAGGACGGCAACCGCGTCCGCGATTTCAACCTTTGCGTTCACTCCGAGATGGCGCTGGAAATCGTCTGTGAGAACGCTGTGAAATACACGGGGCTGCTTCGTTCGACAACGGGGCGGTACTTCTACTGGATTGACGATGGCAAGCTGATGTGCCGGTGCCGGAAGTGCCGAGGTCTCTCCGATAGCGACCAGTCGCTGCTGGTCGAAAACCGGATGCTCGGGGCGATCCGGCAGGTAGAGCCACGCGCTACGCTGGCTCATCTGGTTTACTCGACGACCCTCTCGCCGCCGACTCAGGTGAAACCCGCGGAGGGCGTCTTTATGGAGTTCGCTCCCATCTCGCGCGTGTATGACCGGCCCTTTGGAAACCGCGAAGCGCGCATGGGCAGCTACCCGAGCCATGGCGAGTTGCTCGACTGCCTCGACGCCAACCTGGAGGTCTTCGGTCGCGAGACGGCGCAAGTGCTGGAATACTGGCTCGACCTGTCCCGTTTCTCCGGCTGGAAGCGCGACAACCTCCTGCCTCTCCCCTGGCGGCGCGAGGTCTTCGTCGACGATGTCAACACCTACGCCTCACGGGGCCTTCGCCATGTCACCACCTTTGCCGCGTGGTTGGACGGAGATTATGCTGCCCGCTTCGGCGACCCGCCGGTGGGGGAAT
This sequence comes from Armatimonadota bacterium, assembly GCA_016199605.1. Classification (GTDB taxonomy): domain Bacteria; phylum Armatimonadota; class Abditibacteriia; order CG2-30-59-28; family CG2-30-59-28; genus JACQGJ01. Next base: position 1,735 of record JACQGJ010000182.1, read on the forward strand.
ATGGTGAGGGCCTGATGTCGCCATGCAGCCCCTCGCACTACCAACAATAGATTGCGTCTACTCGCCGGCGGCGATAGCACAAGTGCCGCCAATCTCCGATTGACTTCCGCTCCCGAAAGCGCCTCGGCGGCCTGTCAGGGCATCGCCTTCGCGGCCTCCATGAGTCCCTTCATATACCCGACGGCAAAGAGACGGCCGCGCATCGTGTAGCCCGGCGTATCGTTGGCGTCGCCTTCCATGGTGGGGACGTGGTCGGGGCGCATGGGGCCGTCAAAGCCGATCGCTTTGTAGGCGCGCATCGCGGCAAGCATGTCGGTTTGACCGTCATCGTGGAAGGTTTCCTCAAACCGGGTGACCGTGCCGCGGATGTCGCGGAAGTGAGCAAAGGGGATTCGCGTTCGCTTACCGAGCCGGTGGAGGGTATCGGGGATGTCGACACCCATCGTCGCGAAGCATCCCTGGCAGAAAGTGAGGCTGTTGAACATGCTGGGAGCCAGATCCATAGCCCGCTCAAAGGCTTCGGGGTTGCGAAAAATCCGCCCGACCCCTCGGACCGGCGAGATCGGTGGATCGTCAGGATGAAGCGCAAGATAGACTTTCGCTTTCTCTGCTACCGGAACGACGCGTTGGATGAAATACTGGAAGTTCTCCCACAATCGTTCCTCGCTCACGAGGCCCGCGTCAGTCAGTGACTCCTGTTCCTTGGTCGCATGGTCGTAACTTGTCACCAGCGCGCCTCCTCGCGTCGGAGTATCAACCGACGTCCGAAGCCAGTTGAGGACAGCCATGAAGTTATAACAGACGACGGGAATGCTCAATTCACCCATGTTGCGCAGCATGTCGCAGAAGTAGTCGATCTCTTCGTCGCGTCCGGGAAGTCCGAGACGTATCTTCTCCATCGGCGGGCTGCTCTCGATCACGGACACGTTAAGACCCGCCTCCTCGGCTTGCTGCTTCACCCCCTGCAGTGACTGCAAGCCCCACGGCGCGTCCCCGGCGGATTGTCCGAAGGGCAGGCCAGTCACCATGTCCGTCACGCCCATCTGGGCTGCCAGTTTCCAGCGTTCATCAGGTTGAGGGGAGAGATAGAGGGCTACTCGCATGGTCTGCTTGTCCTTTCGCTTTTCTGGAGTTGGGGTGCCGGGCTTTCTCATGCTCGGATCGCTTGCCGACTCCCCTTGAAGGTCGAGTGGCATGATAGCATGCCTGCTCCTGCAAGTTCAATACGCCTCCACTCGTGTTCTTCGCGGTTGACTACAGGGAGGGCCGATGGATATCATGGTTGCACCTTCCGTGGTTGAGCTTGAGAAAGGAAGCCTATTATGAACCGCATTTACAACTTCAACGCGGGGCCATCGACGCTGCCGTTGCCGGTCTTGGAACAGGCCCAGAAGGAAATGGTGGATTACAGATGCAAGGGCATGTCCCTTGTCGAGATGAGCCATCGCTCCGCAGAGTATGAGGAAATCCACTATGGAGCCATGAGCCTCCTTCGGGAGATCTTGGGCCTACCTGAGAGCTACAAGGTGCTCTTTATCGGGGGCGGCGCCACACTGCAGTTCGCGATGGCACCCATGAATCTGCTTCCGGCTGGGAAGAGTTGCGACTTCACCGTCACGGGCGCGTGGTCGAAGAAAGCGCGGGAGGATGCGGAGAAGGTCGGTCGTGTCGACGTGGTCTATGATGGGAGGGAGGGGGACTATCTCAGTCTGCCAGATCCTTCAGCCCTGATCCTGAACCCTGACGCCGCGTACCTGCATCTCACCTCCAACGAAACCATCGGCGGCGTTCAGTGGCAATCGTTCCCCGAGGCGGGTGATGTGCCCGTCGTGTGCGACATGTCGTCTGACTTCCTAAGCCGACGGCTGCCCGTGGAGAAGTTTGGGCTCATCTACGCGGGCGCCCAGAAGAACGTTGGCCCCGCGGGGGCAACCGTCGTACTCCTCCGTGAGGACCTACTCGAAAGCTGCCCTTCGAGCTTGCCTGCTTACCTGAACTACCGCACGCACTCGGAAGGTGATTCGCTCTACAACACCCCTCCGGTGTTCGCAATCTATCTGGTGAAGCTTGTTCTGGAGCATCTGAAAGCCGAGGGTGGCCTGGAAGCAGCGGAGGGATTGGCGGAAGAACGTTCTCGAATCGTGTATGAAGCTATCGAAGGCGGCGGCTTCTACTCGTGCCCCATTCCTCCTCATTGCCGCTCGAAGATGAATGTCGTTTTCCGTCTGCCCGATGGGGAACTGGAGAAGCGGTTCATCGCCGAGGCGACTGCTGGGGGGATGGAGGGACTGAAGGGACACCGGAGCGTCGGTGGATGCCGCGCTTCACTCTACAACGCGATGCCGGTGGCTGGCGCGAAGGCTCTGGTGGAGTTCATGACTCAGTTTGCCGCGAGGTATGGTTGACAAATTGCCGCAGTGAAAACGTCCCCGAGATAGGCAGCGAGGCGCAAGAGACGTCGGCTCGAATCTCGCTGCCTGCGGATTAGATAGGGACAGGAAGGTCTTACACCCGCAGAATGGAGTTGAAACCGCGCCGAACTGCCGAACACGGTTATGCCGTGTTCGGCAGTTCGCAACGCCCGCGAAACAAGCGGTGAGGCACGCCAAATGGCTTCACGCGATGACGTGATGTTGGTGGCGTGCCGTGCTTGTTTTTCCAGCTTCAGGGCATGGTCTAATATCGACTGCGTCCGCCGCCGCCACCGCCGCCGCCGCCATAGCCGCCACGGCTCTTGCCGCCGCCGCCGCCGCCACCATAGCCGCCACCGCCGCCGCCGCCGCGAGAACCGCCCCCGCCGCGGAAGCCGCCGCCGCGATCCTCACGCGGTTTGGCGACGTTGACCGTCATGGCGCGACCGTCAAGTTCCTTCCCGTTAAACATCTCGATGGCTTTGTCGGCCTCTTCCTTGGTTGTCATCTCGACGAAACCAAACCCTTTGGGACGGCCGGTGTCGCGGTCCGCGATGAGGTTGACTTCCTTCACCTCGCCAGCCTGCTTGAAGAGGTCCTCCACTTCTTCCTTCGTTACATTGAAGGACAGATTCCCGACGTATAACTTGTTTTCCATGTCTAAATCTCCTTTACCCTCTATTTGATGGATACCAACCCGAGGCTTTAACGCCCCGTCAGACAGCTCGTGCATAACGCGCCCCAGGCGCTCTCGGTCGTGTATGACGCGAGCCCGCACCTCGGGGGGCAGGTCTCGCGTTTGAAGGAACGAAGTGAGAGGCGGCTTCGTAGTCAATTCCTTCGAGATGACGTCGCTGAATCTTCTGCTTCAGGACCCCTTCGATTCTGTAAACCATCTCTTCGTCTAACTGCGTCATCAGCGTGTAAGCTTCCCCTGCCGCGTGGGCTCGTCCGGTGCGCCCAATACGGTGCACGTAGTCTTCCGGTTGCATCGGCACGTCGTAGTTCACGACGTGGGAGATCCCTTCCACGTCGATTCCGCGAGCGGCGATGTCGGTGGCAACCAGCACACGAGACTGCCCATGGCGGAATGCTTCGAGAGCGGCAATCCGTTGCCCCTGGGAACGATCTCCGTGGATGACACCGGCGCGTATGTTCGCGCGTTGCAGTTGGTGGGCGACTCTGTCCGCCCGATGTTTCGTGCGGGCAAAAACCAGCACGCTGTCCATCTCCTCTTCCTTCAGCAGTTGGTGCAGTGCGTGCGCCTTGAGATGCTCAGGAACAGGGAACAGGGTCTGCTTGATGGCCTGCGGTGTGGCAGTCATCTCAACCTGGACGCGCTGGGCGTTCTTTGTCACTTCCGCGGCAAGACTCAAGATGGACGGCAGAATGGTCGCTGAAAACAACATTGTCTGCCTCTGTTGCGGGAGCATACGGACGATGCGTCGCAAGTCAGGCAAGAACCCGATATCAAGCATCCGGTCGGCTTCATCGAGCACCAGCACCTCCAGCGAAGTGAAGCGAACGTTCCTGCGGGCAGCGTGGTCGAGTAAACGTCCGGGCGTGGCAATCACCACGTCCAGCCCTCGTCTGAGCTGCCTTTCCTGGTTCCCCAGCCCGACGCCGCCGTAGATTGCCGCCAGGCGCAAATCGGTATGTGCGCTCAACTGCACTCCCTGCTCGGCAACTTGCAGCGCCAGCTCGCGCGTCGGAACCAGAACCAGCGCTCGGGTTTCGTGTGTGCGAGTGGGCGAGGCAAGCAGCTTATGGAATGTAGGCAGCAGATACGCGGCCGTTTTTCCTGTTCCCGTCTCCGCTGAACCCAGAATGTCCCTGCCCTGTAAAGCCATCGGCATGGCTGCGGACTGAATGGGAGTGGGCTGATGAAAGCCCAAGGACCGCACGCCCTGCTGCAAGCGCGGGTCCAAATCAAAATCAGTGAAACTCATGGAGCTCCTGTGTGCGGTGAAATTTGCCGAGGTGAACAACCGCGAGGACACGTCGGGTCAGGGGGAGGAAAATGAACGGGCATCTGGGTGACAAAGCCGGATGGTCTTCCGATTCTGGATTTGCCTATCTCCAACGGGCTGAACTATAACACAACCCCAGAAGTTTGGCAACCCGCGCCATTGGCCTCAAAGGTGCAAGGGCGGGCCAGGTGGTCGTTTTGAAGCCTCGTTCGACCATCGGGCTGTTGGGTTGGGATTGCCTTTGTCTCTGACAATCCTCCCGGGTGAATTGACACCCCGTTTCGAGAAGGCTATATTACACCGACGAGTATCCAGGCAAGAAAAGCAACAGGAGGGTGCAGGGCCATGCATTCGGTTCCGATGAAACAGGCGGTCTGTCTGTTCTTTGTGCTATCGGGTCTGACGGTGTTCGGAGTGGACGCCCGACAGGAAGGAGCAAAAGTGCCCATCGCAATACAGGCTTTTGATCTGAACGAGGTTCGGTTGCTGGAGGGTCCCTTCAAAACCGCCCAGGAGGCCAACCGGAGGTATCTCCATGAGCTGGACTTCGACCGGCTCCTTTGGACCTTTCGCAAGAACGCGGGCCTATCCGCTCCCGGGCAGCCCTTGGGAGGATGGGAAGCGCCGGACTGTGAGGTGCGCGGTCACTTCATCGGTCACTACCTGTCGGCGTGCGCGCTGATGTATGCGAGCACTGGCGATGAGACGCTGAAAGCCAAAGCCGACGACATGGTGTCTGAGTTGGCGAAATGCCAGGAGGCGCTGGGGGGCGGATACCTGTCAGCCTACCCCGAGAGCTTTCTCGACCGCCTCGAATCGATGGAACGCGTGACCTGGGCGACACTCTACGTGATCCACAAGATCATGGCGGGTTTGTTGGATATGCACCAACTAACCGGCAACCAGCAGGCGCTCGACGTGCTCAAGAAAATGGCGGCCTACTTCAAGCGGCGTGCGGACAAGCTGTCGGATTTCCAGATGGAACGAATGCTGACCGTGGAATTCGGCGGAATGTCCGAGACGCTTCACAATCTGTATGGAATCACTCGTGATCCTGCCCATCTCGAGTTGGCCCACCGATACGATCAGGCCGCCTTTCTCGGCCCGCTTGCCCTGGAGCGCGACAATCTCAGTCATATCCACGGCAACACGCAGATTCCCAAGGTCTGTGGCGCGGCGAGGCATTACGAGTTGACGGGCGATAAACGTTACCGGACGATTACGCGGTTCTTCTGGGACCGCGTGGTCAAGACACGCACCTATGCGACAGGCGGGACCACGGAGGCGGAGGTCTGGCCCGAACCAAACGCTCTCGCTCGGACCCTTGCGGCGAACAACCAGGAGTGCTGCAAGACGCACAACATGCTCAAGGTCACACGGTACTTGCTTCGATGGACGGGCGATCCGACTTACGGCGACTACTACGAGCGCGCCCTTCTCAACGGAATCCTGGGGACGCAACGCTCCGACAACGGCCAACTCATCTACTATGTGCCGCTGGCAACCGGCTGCGCCAAACAGTGGGGCACACCCTATGATAGTTTCTGGTGCTGCTATGGGACGGGGATCGAGTCCTTTGCCAAGCTGGGAGATAGCCTCTACTTTCACGACCGGTCGAATCTCTATGTGAACCTGTTCGTTGCTTCTACGGTGACCTGGAGAGCAAAGAACCTTCGACTGGAGCAGGTCACGAGCTTCCCGGAAGAAGAGGGAACCACGCTTCTGTTCCATCTCAACCGTCCCACAAGACTCGGACTGAAGGTGCGTGTGCCCTCTTGGGCCACGCATGGCCTGGGCGTGAAGATCAACGGCAAGCTGTCAGGCAAGGAGGCGAGACCGTCCACCTACCTGTCCCTTAACCGCGAGTGGAAGGACGGAGATCGAGTCGAGATCGCGATGCCGATGGCGCTTCATTCCTCCCCGATGCCCGACGGCCCTGAGTTGGTGGCAGTGATGTACGGACCGGTAGTGTTGGCAGGCGTTTCTCCCCCGCAGGGAACGTATCTTTTGGGCGATCCAAAGGACCCAAGCCAGTGGGTTGAAAAGACCGGTGACGGTCCCCTCACCTTCGCAGCGACGGGACAGAAGAAGACCGTGCGATTGGTTCCTTGGTACAAGGTGATCGACGAGCCGTACGGCGTCTATTGGACCGTCACCTCCGAGGGCAGCCCTCGCCACAAGGCGATGCTCGCGGAAGAGGAGGCTCGTCAGAAGCGGGAATCGCGCATCGTGGATCGTGTGAAGGTGGGTGACAACACCTCAGAAGAGGAGCACCACCTTCAAGGCGAGAACACAGGATCCGGGCCCTATGCCGACCGTTTTTGGCGGCACGCATTGGGCGGAGGCTGGTGGAGCTGGGACATGAAGGTTCTGCCCGAGGTCCCGATGACGCTTGTCTGCACCTACTGGGGAAGTGACGTTCCACCGCGCAAGTTCGACATACTCGTCGAGGGCGTCCTCGTCGGAATGCAGGACCTGAACCGCAACAAACCCAACGAGTTCTTCGAGGTGGAGTATGCGATCCCGGCGGAGCTGACCAAAGGCAAGGAGAAGGTGACGGTTCGCTTTCAAGGACACAAGGACAATATGGCGGGAGGCGTGTTCGACTGCGCGACGTTGCGCCCATGATGGGAAAAGGAGACACCTTCAACATGACAACACAACAGGAGGGGATTAGCTTGGGAATTCGACTGAATCAGAGGAATGGCATTTCATGCCTTGTTGCCTTCCTCCTCATCACTAGGCAGTGCAGCCTTGCCGCCGGTGCTGAGGTAGGCAGATTGGGGACAGGCGGACTGCACGGAATCCTTCTGTACCGTGTCACCGACTCGCAGTTCGCTTTGCTGGTCAGATCCCTCTGGGGAGGGTCTCAGGATCAGACTTCACGCCAGGATCTTCCGGAGAGTTTGAGTGAGGTCGTTGAGAGGGTCCCCGTCGGGGGTTACGACAGAGACACATGGTGGCTGGCGAGTCCCCACGGGGATAACTGGTCGGCTCGTTTCACCACGAGTCTGAAGGTCGCGACCGAAGGAGAGTATACGTTCTACTACAAGTCCGACGACGGCGCGCGCATGTGGATCGACGACCGGCAAATCATCAACGATTGGGTCCCTCGATCGGGTCTGACAAGCGAGGTCAAGGTGAAGCTGACCACTGGCGACCATGCGGTCCGCTGTGAGTTCTTCGAGCAAGGGGGAGGAGCCCAGGCGCATCTCGAATGGGCGGGACCGGACCTCAAGCGACAGGTCGTTCCCGCCTCCGTAACCTCCGCGGAGGGCAAGCCCGGATGGAAAGCCGAGTACTTTCTGAATGTGGACTTGACGGGCGACGCGACTCTCAACCACCACGAGAAGGTGGATTTCGACTGGGGGGAGGGCGGCCCGGAGAGCTCCGATTCGGGGCCGCTGGTTGTGATCCTCGACTGGGCCCGTATCTCGGACGGAGTTGTGATCGGGCAGCTCCGGGCGCCTGCAAAGGCCAAGGCGGGGGTGGTGTTGCGCGGGATCGGTCCCGTGCCACCCACGATCCACATTAGGGGGAACGAGATGGGAGCGATTCCAGGCTCGGCGGCAACGATGCCAGAGCTGCCGTTCCGTCTTCGGGTGCTTGGTGAGGGAGCGGCCTACGCAGTTGGCAATACCGCGGACACATCGGGTGTGTGGCAAGCAGGAGCGACCCCACTGTTATTCGCGGCCGGCTTTGGCAAGCTGCCCGAGCTCGACCTCAAGACCGCCACGGCACAGCTTCAGAAGTGCATGTCCACCGGTTTGAACGCTCCCTTCCCGGAGCTGGGCGAAGGCGGGTGGGCTTCGCTGTTCAACGGGAAGGACTTGACCGGATGGAAACTGCGCAACCCAAACGGTGTCCAGAGCTGGAAAGTCGAGGACGGTGTGCTCAGCAACGCCGGGCACGGCACGGACCTATTCAGCGAGGTTCGACTCACTGACTTTGAGCTGCATGTCGAGTTCATGGTTCCCCCCGGGAGCAACAGCGGCGTCTACCTTCAGGGACGATACGAAGTCCAGGTCCTCGACAGTTTTGGTCAGGGGTTCAGCCCGGGGATGTGTTGTGCGATTTACAGCAAAACGATGCCCACGAAGAACGTCTGCAAGCCTGCAAACGAATGGCAGACCTACGACATCACATTTCGGGGCGCTCGCCCCTCGCTGGACGGTGGCAAGACCTCGAATGCGCGCGCTACCGTAGTCTTCAATGGTGAAAAGGTCATCGACAACATCGAGATCGATGGGGTGACCGGTGGGGCGATGGACAACGACGAGTGCCGCGCCCACGGGATCATGCTGCAAGGGGACCATGGCGTGGTGCATTTCCGGAATATCCGGGTAAGACCGTGTCGGATACCAGGAAGGTGAAGTGGGACATTGGAGAGTCCCTCGGAGGTCAGGACAAAAGGGACACCAATGACCCGCCACAAATGCGGCTGTGCCTGTCGTCCCTGATGTCTTTTGCGTCCCTTGTCTACCGGACTTCCCTTGTGTCTCTGGTGTCCCGGTGGTCCGGAAGCTGCAACTGTCACAATGATTCACCGCGGCTGCCATTTTCCCTCCCAGTCTCCGCGATTCCCCGGTGCCCGGTTTCGACCCGTGCATCACGTCGCACCGTGAAAAGAAACGGGGCATCCCGTCCTATCCACGGAATGCCCCGGAACTGAACGACTGAAGTCGTTCAGTTTCTACCATTGCTCGTTCGCTACTTGTCCCGCTCGAAGGTTGACTCCAAATTCGCCTGCGCCGCGGCGAGGCGGGCAACGGGGACGCGGCGCGGTGAGCAGGACACATAGTCAAGCCCGATCTGGTGGCAGAAGACCACACTGCGCGGATCGCCGCCGTGCTCGCCGCAGATACCCAACTTGATCTTTGGGTTAACGGCGCGGGCATCGTCCACGCAAATCTTCATGAGTTTGCCGACGCCACTCCTGTCAATGGACTCGGTTGGGTCTTCGGGGAGGATCTTCTTGTCGATGTAGATCGGCAGGAACCTGCCGGCATCGTCGCGGGAGATTCCATAGGTCAATTGAGTCAGGTCATTGGTGCCGAAAGAAAAGAACGCCGCTTCCTGTGCAATCTCTGCCGCGGTCAAGGCCGCCCGTGGAACCTCAATCATTGTGCCGAAGCTGTAGGTCACCTTCACGCCTTCGGCTTTCATGGTCGCCTGGGCCACCATGTCGAGTTGTTCTTTCAGCAGTCGCAGCTCGGTGACGATGCCGACGAGCGGGATCATGATCTCGACCTGCGGGTTGCCGCCCGTCTTCTTCACCTGGCACGCTGCGCCGATGATGGCAGCGATCTGCATCTCCACGATCTGCGGGAAGACGATGGAGAGTCTGCAACCCCGCAGTCCGAGCATCGGGTTGGACTCGTGATGCTCTTCAATCTTCTGGAGGAGCTTCTCTTTCTGATCGAGGACCTTGGAACCCGGTTTGGTCAGTCGAAGAACCATGACGTCTTCCCGCGTCTTCTGCTCGATGTCAATCAGGAACTCGTGCATCGGCGGGTCGATGAGTCGAATGGTAACCGGGAGCTCGCCCATGGTTTTGAAGATGCCGATGAAGTCGCCCCGCTGCAAGGGAAGCAGATGATCGAGCGCCTTTTTGCGCTCGCCGTCGCTATCGGCCAGAATCAGCTTCTGGACCTTGGGCAGCCGGTCACCTAAAAACATGTGCTCGGTGCGGCAGAGACCGATGCCTTGCGCGCCCCAGTTCAGGGCCTCGGCGGCCTGTTCGGGTGTGTCGGCGTTGGTGCGAACCTTCAGCCGTCGATACTTGTCAGCCCAGGTCATGAACTCTTTGAACTCGCCGGAGATGGTCGGTGGCTCGGTCGCCAGTTTGCCGGTGTAGACGATACCTTCGGTTCCGTCGATGGTAATCCAGTCGCCTTCGTGCAGGACGGCTCCGCTCCTGGTAGTCATGGTGCGGTTCTTCTCGTCAATGCTGATCTCAGCGCAGCCGCAGATGGTTGGGATGCCAAACTGGCGGGCAACGAGGGCTGCATGAGAAGTTCGTCCCCCTTCTGCCGTCAAGACGCCTTGCGAAGAGAGCATTCCCTTCAGGTCGTCGGGGTTTGTCTGCCTGCGGACAAGGAGGACTTTTTCTCCTGCCCCGGCTTTGCCGCGTCGAGCCGACGTGGCTGAGTCGAGGACGATCATCCCGACCGCCGCGCCGGGACCGGCATTCATGCCTTTGGCGATGACCTTCTCTTTCGGGCGATCTTTCAGGCGAGGGTGCAGGCACTGCTCCAACTGCTCCGCGGGAACCCGGAGAATGGCTTCTTCTCTGGTAATCCTCTTCTCTTTGACGAGGTCTACCGCGATCTTCACCGCCGCCGGGCCCGTGCGTTTGCCGGACCGGCACTGCAAGATGAACAGTCGTCCTTTCTCAATTGTGAACTCGATGTCCTGCACTTCCCGGTAGTGGTCTTCGAGAATCTTGCAGACTTCCTCGAATTGCTTGTAGATTTCCGGGTTCTGCTTCGCCAATTCGTTGATGTCCACAGGGGTGCGGACACCCGCGACCACGTCTTCGCCCTGCGCGTTCATCAGGTATTCGCCAAACATGGCGTTCTCACCAGTGGCCGGGTTGCGGGTGAAGGCAACTCCGGTGCCGCTGTCCGCACCCATGTTGCCGAACACCATCGTCTGAACGTTGACCGCGGTGCCGAGGTCCTCAGAGATCTTCTCCTTCTTGCGGTATTCCTTCGCGCGGTCGTTGTCCCACGAATTGAACACCGCGCAGATGGAGAGTTGCAGTTGCTCCACCGCGTCGGAAGGGAACTCGCGACCGAGACGTTTCTTCAGGTGGCTCTTGAATAGAACCGTGAGCTTCTTCATGTTGGCCGCGTCCACGTCGGTGTCCAATTTAGCGCCGAGCCGCTTCTTCATCTGGGTGAAGATATGCTCGAACTCTTCCTTCTCGACACCGAGGACCACGTCGGAGAACATCATGACAAAGCGGCGATAGCCGTCCCACACGAATCGCTCGTTGCCCGTGGCTTCGATGATTGTCTGGGCGGTCTGGTCGTTCAACCCAAGATTCAGAATCGTATCCATCATGCCGGGCATGGAGAACTTTGCGCCGGATCGGACGGAAACGAGCAGAGGATTCCTGGGGTCTCCCAGCTTCTTCCCCATCTGTTTTTCCACGTAAGCCAACGCCTTGTTAACCTCGTCAACAAGGCCCGCAGGCAGCTTCTTGCCGCCCTTGAGGTATTCGTTGCAGACTTCAGTGGTAATCGTGAATCCCGGCGGGACCGGGAGGCCGATGTTTGTCATCTCCGCCAGGTTGGCGCCTTTGCCACCGAGCAGATCTCGCAGCTTTGCATTGCCTTCGTGAAACAGCCATACACGTTTTTTGTTACTCGCCATAAAGTGTCGTTCCTCCTCAGTTGTGTTTGCACAGTTGAAACTCGTCCAACAACAACTCAGCGGTTGAGGGATGGAAGAGGAAGGAGGACCCCCTTGCCCCGGCCAGGTCTTCTTCCCTCATCGCTTATCTCAGACAGGTTCCGTTTGCTTTACCTCATTCCAGATCTCATCCATCTCTTCGAGAGTCATCTCCGTCAGCGACTTGCCCGCTGTCGTCACACGCTGCTCCAACACCGAAAACCGCTGCTCGAATTTCTTCGTCGCCTGACGCAGGGCCTCCTCCGCATCAGTCTTATACAGCCGCGCAACATTCACGGCAGCAAAAAGAAGGTCGCCGACCTCCTCCGCGACCGCTCCATAATCCGACAAGTCGGCCCCCTCGATCTCGGCGATTTCTTCACCCACCTTCTCCAGGGCGCCTTGAGGGGACGCCCAGTCGAACCCTACTGTGGCGGCGGCTTTCTGCACTTTGGCTGCCCGAATCAACGCCGGGAGAACGGCGGGAATTTCCGTGATCTTCTCCGAGACGGATTTGTGTCCGTTGTCTTCGCTTTTGATGGCGTCCCATCGCTTCAGGACTTCCTCAGGCGACTTTGCAACGACATCGCCAAACACGTGGGGATGACGACGAACCAGTTTCGTGTTAATGGACGCCAGAGACTGGTCCAGGGAGAACTGTCCCGTTTCGTTGGCGAGTTGGGCGTGCATCACCACCTGCATCATGAGGTCCCCGAGTTCTTCCATGAGTTTCGCTGGATCGCCGGAGTCAATGGCATCGAGCACCTCATAGGTCTCCTCGAGCAGGCAGGATTTGAGCGTGTCGTGAGTCTGGACGCGGTCCCAGGGGCAACCTTTGTCACCACGCAGGCACGCGACGATACGCATCAACTCTACGAGCTCGCGGCTTGCCGGCTTTTCGAGATCCTCCACGTGCTTCAATGTTTGCTCGCTTCCAAGAGACCCAGGGGGCGGACGAATTGCCTCAAGAGAGGCGGTTAAGTGATCGCAGCAACCTTCCGCCCCGGGAGCCAACATGACAAGAAGGCCCCGGGCCGTGCAGGCGTCGGGAACCTGCGAGGCTGAGACTGCTCACGCTTCTTCCGCTATGATTTCCCGAGCTTGCTGTCGCCAGGAGGCGGCCCAGGCTGTGTGGGGGAGAAATCTTTGCTTTGCTGCACACCAAAGGCTTGACCCAATTGGAGGAACCGTGGGATGTTGATCTCAACTTTAGCCTGCTTCCTCAATTCTTGAACAACTGCCTGTTGGGATTTGCCCTTGTTGCGTTTGACCTCTCGCTCGATAGCTTTCTTCGCCTTGTCAAAGTTAGCAGGCTGACCGGGACGCTCACTGGTCTTCTTGATGATCATGAACGCCCCTGACGCGGGAATGGGATTGGTGTGGTCTCCGTTTTCCAGTTTCTTGATCTGGGCAGTCAAGGGCCCCAGAGCGGTCACAGGAACCGGTCCCGTATTCCCGTTGTTAGCCTTGGTTTGTTCGTCAATCGAATACTCTGACACCAACTCATTCCAACTGCCGTTCTCATCGAGCTTCTTGCAGACTTTGTCTGCCGTCGCTTTGTCCTTGCACACGATACGAGCCAGGACGAAAGCCTCAGGGACGTCAAGGTCTTTCTTGCGCTTCTGAAAGAAGTCCTTCATCTCGGCATCGGATACCTTGACGTCCTTCGTTGCCAACTTGTCCAGAGCGAGGTTGAGCCAGATATCCTCTCGAACTTCCTTTTCCGTCATGCCGCTTTGGTTCAGGAACTCCGCGAAGGCTTGGTCGTTGGGGACATTGTTGACCTGCATCCATTCAGTCATTCCCTGCTGCAGGTCCTCTTGGGATACCGACAGCCCACCCTTCTTCAAGGCCTGCTCGGTCAGGGACTTGAGGATCAGCCAGTCGAGGGTTTGCATTCCGTGCCGAGCCTCGAGTTGCTCGACAAAGTCGGCGCGAGTGACTGGCTGGTCATTCACAACTGCGACGTTCCGCTTCTGCAGGCATCCCATCAATAGTGGAAGGCAACAGGACAGCAGGCAGAGGCGCATGATTGAGTGATGGCTGAGCTTGAACAATTGCGGTTCTCCTTTCAATCTGTGGCGGGACGGGAAGCCGCTCCCTCCAAATCTTCACTATACTCGTTAAGGTTGAAAACACCACATTGTTGTGAGACAGTTGGACTGTCGAACCTCTCCGGCCTTGGCGATGACGCTTCGGGAGTCCAACTCCCTCGTAACAGGAAACGAGTGATTCCAGACCTCATTGAGTATAAGAACACATCGGCCCGTCCTGGCAGTTCCTGATTCTGGGATAGGGGGCCTATCCCGCCGATTTTGCAGCCTTGTCTGCGGAGGTCTGGGCAGCCGTTTTGAGCAGACGCTTGTTGCCAGTCTTGTCGAAATACCCAACCCGGTTTCGCCCCGATTCCTTCGCCAGATAGAGAGCCTCATCTGCCATTCTGATAAGAGACTCCCGAGTGTCCGTATCGAGAGGGTAGTTGGACACCCCCACGCTTACCGTGACCTGAATAGGTTTGTTCTTATGGACCCACTGGCAGGCCTCCACTGCGGAGCGAAACCGCTCAGCAGCGCGAAGAGCGCCGCGTTTTGGGGTCTCCACCAACGCGATGATGAATTCCTCTCCCCCGTACCGAGCGATGATGTCATGTCCCTGCCGTCCGACTCGATTGAGAATTTGCGCCATTTCCCGAAGCACGTGGTCTCCGGCTTGATGTCCGTAAGTATCGTTGAGCCGTTTGAAATGGTCAATGTCCATCATCAGAACTGACAGGGGGCGCTGGTAACGCTTGGCCCGTCGGAGCTCGTCGTCGAGCGACTCCTGGAAGTACCGATGAACAAACAGACCGGTGAGTCCGTCAGTCGTCGCCAACCGTTCCATGTTCTGATACAGATTGGCGTTCTCGATCATGACAGCGGCCTGGTTGGCGAAGAGAGACAGGAGGTTCTGATCGTCCGGTGTGAAGACTCCCGTCGGCTGTTTGTTGTTCACATTGAGGACACCGATGGTCTTCCCCTTGATCTTCAGGGGGACCGTCAGCAGAGAATTGCTTGAGTATTTCTTCAGGCTCCTCCGCTTGAATTGCGGATGTCGTTCAATGTCGGAAATGAGCAGCGGCTCTCCCGTTTTGGCGACGTGACCGGAGATTCCTTCTCCCACCGGTATCGCAATCTTCTTTATCATGGTGGGGCTCAGTCCCTGTGCGACCCGAACTCGCAGGTATCTCCCCGAGCTTTCCAGCAACATCAAGGAGCAAATCTGCGCGCCCGTTACCTGCACGACGCCTTCGATGATCTTCCCGAGCAGGCGATCGACATTGAGGACCGAGGTGAGCGCGCTGCCCACTTCGTACAGGGTCGACAACTGGGCGACTCGATGATGCAGGTCTTCATGCAGTCGTGCGTTCTTGAGGGCCACCGCCGCGTGGTCGGCGAGAAAGGTGAGGTAAGCCAACTCATCACTGCCGAGGGATCCGCAGTCGGTGAGGGGTTTGTCAATGCTAAGCACACCCAGAACACCTTTGGGATCAGTGAGAGGCACACAGGCCATCGCTTCCGGCTTCAGCTTGTGGCCGTGGCGCAACACGAACCGACGGTCGGTCGAGACGTCGGCGACAACGACCGGCTTGCCGGTGGCAAGGACGTTTCCAGCAATCCCCTCCTCGGGTTTGAACCGGAGGTTCTTCACCGTTTCGGGATCGATGCCGCGAGACCCAATGACGTGAAGCTGCTGGGTGCCTGGGTCCATGAGCATTATGCTGCTGCGGCGCGCCCCGAGCAAAGTCTGCGTGCTGTCGAGAATCTGGGAGATCACCTCACTCAGACTCAAACTGGAGCTGATCTGCCGGGTCGCATCCAGCATCGCAGAGGCGAGGCGCGATCTTCGCTCCAGATCCCCGCTCTGGTCTTGCAGACCCACGATCTGTTTCTCGAGCTGCTGAAGCGCCGTCCGGAGCGGCGCCAAATTGATGAGGCCTTGTTCGGGCATAGGGGATCGATGATTGAGACCGAGAGGCGAGGGTTTCGTGTTGAGGATTGGCCCTCAGACCTCTCTACTGGTTCTCCTCGAAGAATTCTTCAGGAATATCGAAATTGGAGCTGACCTGCTGAACGTCGTCATGATCCTCCAGAGCTTCCATCATCCGCAGCATTTTTCGGGCGTCGTCACCGGACAGGAGAACATGACTGCTGGGTATCATCCTGATTTCGGCGCTCGACCACGCAAGCCCTTGCTGCTGCAACCCGTTCTTGATCTCCTCAAAAACCTCGACCGGGGTCTGAATCTCATAAGTCTCCTCCTCGACGCGCATGTCCTCCGCGCCCGTTTCCAGCGCCATTTCCATCAACGCATCTTCATCCTCGACCGTGCCCGCGGGGACAAGGACGATTCCCTTTCGGCTGAAAAGCCAGGCAACGCAACCGGCTTCACCCATGCTACCGCCGTGTCTTGAGAGGATCTTGCGAAGGTCCGCCACGGTGCGGTTTCGGTTGTCAGTCATGGCGTCGACGAGGACAGCGGCGCCTCCGGGTCCGTACCCCTCGTACACGACTTCCTCGTAGCTGACGCCCTCGGTGTCGCCGCTCCCCCGCTTGATTGCTCGCTGAATGTTGTCATTCGGCATGCTCCCCTCGCGAGCTTTCTGGAGGGCGAGGCGCAACCGAGGATTGGCCTCCGGGTCGCCTCCACCGCGCGCTGCGACGATGATCTCTCGCGCGATTTTCGCAAAAATCTTCGCTTTTTGTGTATCCACCGCTGCTTTACGCAAACGGATGTTGTGCCATTTGGAATGCCCGGACATCTTGGAACGCCTCCAAGTGATACTCGCTGAGGACCAGACCACCTCTACCGCAACTGCCCCCAGGAGACAGGGGAAAACGGCGGAATTATAGCATATCGTCCCCGGCCCGTAAATCGTCGCCGCCTCGGGAGATCTTTACCGGAATGTTTCCCTTCTCGTAGGCTCGAAGGAACGCGCCGACAACTACCGGATCGAACTGCTTCCCGGATTCCTCCAGGATTTGCTTGAGGGCGGTTTCGCTGTCGAAGCCCTGGCGATAGGGACGATCAGAAGTCATCGCGTCATAGGAATCCGCGATGGTGATGATGCGGGACGGGAGAGGGATGGAGTCGCCGGCCAGGCCATCGGGGTAACCGAAACCGTCGTAGCGCTCATGGGTGTGTTTGATCCACGGCACCACTCGCTCCCAGGGCTTGATCTGTCCCACGATGTCGCTGGCAATGATGGAATGATGCTTCAGGCGGTCGTACTCGTCCTCGTCCAGGCGAGCAGCCTTGTGGAGGATGTTTTCATCAACGCCCAGCTTGCCGATGTCGTGAAACAAGCCCGCGATCTGGATCAGGTCCAGCTCCTCCTCGGGGAGCTCCAGCTCTTTCGCAACCTCCTGGGCAATGCTCGTCACCCGCCGGGAGTGGTCATGCGTGTAGGAGTCCTTCACGTCAATGGTCCGGGCCAGCGCCTCAATGATGTTCAGGTATAGAGACCTTAAGTCACCGTAAAGTCGAGCGTTCTCCAGCGCGATACCGGCCTCCGAAGCGAGCGCCGTCAGAAGGTTCATGTCTCGGCGTTCAAAGAACGTCCCGTCGGCCCTGTTGAGGACTTCGATCACCCCAATCAGCTTCTCCTTGACGATGATCGGCACGCAGATAATCGACTTCGTAGGGAAGTCGATGGACTCGGCGATCTCTTTCTTAAAGCGCGGGTCCCTGTAAACGTCCTCCACCAGCAAAGATTGCCGGTTTTCAGCGACCCATCCGGCGATCCCTTCACCCACTTTGACCCGAAACTGCTTGACCTCCTCGCCCTTCTCTCCGAGAGCTACCCGGAACGTCAACTCGTTTGTCTCTTCATCGAGAAGCATCAGGGAACTGGCCTCGGCTTTCATGACGTGGCAAGTCAGGTCCATGATGGTCGTCAGGAGTTGATCGAGGTCCAACTCGGAAGTGATCATCGAGCTTACGCCGACAAGGGTTGTGAGCTCCTCGATCTTGCGCTGCGCATCTTGGTAAAGTCGCGCATTCTCAATGGCTGCGACTGCCTGACTGGCGAACACCTGAAGCAAGGAGAGGTCTTCGTTGCTGAAAGTTTCATCGCCCTGCTTGTTGGCCACGTTCAGGACGCCGATGGTGCGGTTCAACCGTCGAAGAGGCACGCTGAGCATGGTCTTGATCTCGTCCCGCAAGGGTCCCGAATAGCGAGGATCCGTGGCGACCTCGGTGATGTTTATCGGTATGCCTGTCTGGGCTACTCGACCTGTTACGCTTTCCCCCAATTTCACGCTGCGTTGAGGAAGGCGGTCCTCGCTGAACCCGACAGCGACCTCCAGGCGGAGTTCTCCCGCGTCTTCTTCATGGAGGAAAATGGAGCCCCGCTCTGCCTCTGTCACGCTGATGGAGACATCAAGAAGCCGCTGCAAGACCGCATGCAGGTCCAGCTCCATCGGAGTGCTAATCGAGGTGGCGACCTCCCGGAGAGCGGCAAGTCCGGCAAACTGTCGCTCGGCCTCGTGGAAGAGCTGGAAGTTTTCAATCATCAACGCGGATTGGTTGGCAAGAGCGCCCAGCAGGTCCACGTCGTCCTGTGTAAAGTCTTCTCCGTCCAGCCGGTTGATGACCTCGACGACGCCGATGACCTTTTCGCGTCCCGTCAACGGAACGCACACAATCGACTGGGTGGGAAAATCGATGGATTCCGAGATGTCCTTCCTGAACCGGGGATCCTTGTGAACGTCGGGCACCAGCAAGGATTCCCCCTTTTGAGCGACCCATCCGGCGATCCCTTCACCGATCTTCAGCTTGAAACTTTTGACCTCGTCGGCCTTGTCCCCTTTGGCGACCTCGAAGCGCAACTCGTCTCCCGAGGGCTCGAGGAGGAGAAGCGAGCTTGCCTCCACCCGCATGACTCGGGTTACGAGGTCCATGACCAGGTTGAGGACCTCCCGGAGGGACATCGGGGCACGAAGCAGTCCCGCGACTTCCTGCATCACTTGCGATCGAGTCAACAGACCTGCATTGACCCGCCGCAGGGCAGTCACCTCGGCCTCGAGTTCCTGGATCCGCTGATCCTTGTCGGCCGCTTCGGGACGGATAGACCCCGCCAACGGCGTGACCGAAGCAATCCGCGCCACCTCAAGCCGGGCGGGATCCAGCGCATCTTTGGAGGGGCGGTGAGGGACCCTCCTCCTGTCTCCATTCTTCGCATTCTCAGGTTTATGTTGCACGTTCGCTCGATTCATGAGGATCGTGGAGGCTGCGTCGGGGTTGAGGCCAAAGTCGCGGACTCTATGAGTCCGGGTTGAACGGAAGCGCCAGCTGAAGGGTACTCTTGCTTGACCGGGCCCTCTGATACCGGCCCGGGCTCAAGGACGCCGGAGCCATCCACTGCGAGCACTTCATAGATGGTCACGGGCTGTGTCTTGCCTTTCACGATGACCTCACCGAGAGGGCGAGCGCGCACCTGCGCTTTGACCACTTCGTAGGTCGCTTCCCCGATGATAATATCCACCTTGTACTGTCGAGTCAGGGATTCCAGCCGAGCGGCGAGGTTGACCTCATCGCCAATCACGGTGTACTGCTTCCGGGAAGCAGATCCCACGTTGCCGACAACCACTTCCCCGGTGTTGATCCCGATTCCCATGCTCAAAAGGGGACGTCCCTGGGCCTGCCATTCCTGCTGCAGCCGCTTCACCTCAGTCAGCATTGCCACTCCCGTTTGGACCGCGCGCTCGGCATGGTCGGGCTGGTCCGCCGGAGCGTTGAAAACCGCCATGAGACAGTCCCCGATGATGTTGTCGATGGTGCCCTCGTATTCAAAGATGATGTCGTTCATCGGCTGGAACAGGGCGTTGAGGTACTCGACCACACGCTCGGGCGCCATCTTTTCGGACATGCTGGTAAAGCCACGCACGTCGGCAAAGAGGACCGACACCTCTTTGCGGGTGCCGCCCAGCATAGCTTTCTCCGGTGACTTGATCAATTCGTCGACCACCTGCGACGACACGTAGGACCCAAAGGTGTCACGGATCAGCTTCTTCTCCTTCTCCTCGGTGGCCAGGCGGTACGCGGTGATCGTGGCGTAGGCCAGGAAGATCACAAGCGTCGGCGGGATCACCTCGATAACGATGGAGCGCGTCGTGAAGAAGAAGACGGCAATGGCGACGTAGGCCACAAAGAAACTCGCCGTGAACGTCCCCCCACGGGCCGGCGAGAGCCGAATGATGATGATGGCCATCACCGTCCCCACCAAAAGGATCATGAGAACGTTCACCCACTCCGGTGACTCGATCATGAAGTGGCCGTTGAGGATGTTGTCGACGAGGGTGGCAATATGCTCCACGCCGGGTCGCGTCCGATCCAGGGGCGAGGGACGGAGGTCCACTACGCCCGTGGCAGACCAGCCAACGATAGCTACCCGGTTTGCGAG
Source organism: Armatimonadota bacterium (assembly GCA_016199605.1). Classification (GTDB taxonomy): domain Bacteria; phylum Armatimonadota; class Abditibacteriia; order CG2-30-59-28; family CG2-30-59-28; genus JACQGJ01. The sequence continues at coordinate 21,954 of JACQGJ010000182.1, forward strand.
GCTCACATTGGAGGCGGCCAGTTTGGAGTCATCGAAGACATCGGCACAGGAAATGTGAGGGAATTTGTTCTTCTCGTCGTAAAAATCAAGAGAAACCAACTGAGGCCCGGTCACAGGTATATGAACGAGGTCACCCATTCGGACTTCGCCACCTTCGTCGAGGACGACGTCTTTTGCCTGCAGGCCCAGGAAGTAC
>JACQGJ010000183.1 GCA_016199605.1 Armatimonadota bacterium
GACCAAGTCCGAGCTCAGGAAAGGCGTTCCCTTCTTGGAGCTCGGGGAGGAAGTGATCCCAATCGAGCATGAGCTCACCGTGAGGGATGCGCTGTTCTTTCGGATACCGTGATCCAGTTGACTACAAAAGAAAGGGATGATTGCATGTCGATCTCCCGCCTGCATCCTAATCCCCATTCAACATTGATCCAGCCAGCTCATTCAACAGCGGCTGTCCCGCGATGAACCGCTCGACGTTCTGGACGAAGAGGTCCCATACGCGCTGATTGTAATGTGGGCTTTCGCCTGAGCCGGAGATGTGGGGAGTCATGATGACATTGGGGAAACGCCACAGCGGATGGTCAGCGGGCATGGGGTAGTGGTAGTGAGTGTCCAGCGCCGCGCCGGAGATCCAGCCCTCCCTCAGAGCCTTGAGCAAAGCCTCCTCTTGAATCAGCGGCCCACGCGCCGGGTTCAACACGAAGGCAGTCGGTGGCAGTGCCTGAAGTTCGTTTTCACCGACAAGACCAGTCGTACTCGGAGTCAGCGGCATGGAGAGGATCAGGAAGTCGAGGCCCGAAAGGAACTCCACTTCCTGCCCGGCAAGAAAGACTCGATCAGGGAGCTTCCCCTCGGGGTCCCCAGTGCCTGGAACCAGGTAGATGTTGTCCCGAGACCCGACTCCACCTCGCGACAGGGCGTGGACGATCATTCCGAGGGACTTAGCCAGCCGCGCCGTCTCACGAGCGATGCCTCCATAGCCCCAGAGGCCAACTGCGAGACCACGTATCTCCCGCTGAAATCGGGCAGCACGATCCCACACACCGTACTCCTGGTTGCGCACCATGCCTCTCAGGTCACGAGCGAGGTTGACCATCATGGCGATGTTCCACTCAGCAATGGTGATATCGAAGACGCCGCGAGCATTGCAGACCCGCACTCCGCGTTGAGGAAGGTCCAGTCCATAGAGCTGGGAGTACCCAACGGAACCGATCTGGAGGAACTCAAGGTTCTCCATTTCAAGGTGATTGGTAGGCGGAAAGCTGCTGAAGAGAAGGTGCTTGTCCCGAATCAGGTCAGCCGGTAGCTCGATGCTCTCTTCCACCGGGTCGGTCATGGTCATGGTGATGCCCGGTATGGTTCCGAGTTTCAGCGCGGCTTCCGGGTCCACCGGAACGCCAATCAGTATGTGTTTCACCACGTTTTCCCCCTCAGTCCGTCAGGATTTTCCCTGGGACACTGTTGAACTCACCACTTCCCGGAACGAACGGATAGCGGTTCTTTATTTCATCGGTCAAAACGATGCCAAGCCCCGGCTTGTCGGGTGGCAGCGCCATACCCTCCTCCATGACGAACGATCCGTCAGCAACGTCGGTGTGAAGGCCACCCATGGCAGGTGGAATCTCCAGGATCACCGTGTTTGCGCATGCGAAACCGCAGTGGAGATTCTGCAGCAGTGCCCCGCCAGCTCCCCAGGAGTGGGTCGCTATCTTACGTCCCCGGCTGGCGAACACTGCGGCAACTTTGAGAAACTCTCCCAACCCTCCGGTGAAGGCAGCGTCGGGCTGGCCGATATCGAAGGACGCGCTCTCGACAAACATACGCCACTCATAGACGGTCGTGAGGCATTCGCCTCCCGCTATGGGGACGGAAGTGCTTCGGCAAAGCTCAGCGTAGCCCCAAGGATCAGTGTAGTGCAGAGGTTCTTCAAAGAAGAACAGGTCGTAAGGCTCCAGAGCTTTCACGACTGCCTGTGCGGTTGGCAGATCCCAGGTAATGTCGGGACTATTCCCCATGTGTCCATCCAACAAGACGGATACATCGTTACCAACGTGGGAACGGAGGAACGTCATCTTGTCTGCCTCAAAGTCGGCAGCTTCTGCAGGGGCCGAGGGAGTGAAGGAGCTTCCCGACGAGAACGATCCCACCCCCAGCTTGAAAGCCCTGAAGCCGAGACTGAGATAGAAATCCACCTTTGCGGCCAGCCGGTCCTTAGGGTAGTTGCTCGGACCGCCGGTCGCATAGCATGGCAACTTTTCATGCTTCCGTCCCCCGAGCAACTCGTAGACGGGCAAACCTTCTGCCTTGCCTTTCAGGTCCCACAGAGCGGCCTCGATTCCACTCATCACGCCGACACCAAGGCCGACGCGACACCAGTAGTTGCCGCAATGGAACATGCGGTCCCACAACTGCTGGATGTCCTCCACCGTTTGCCCGACGAGGATCGGCTTGAAAAACTCCACGATTCCCGGCACGATCTCCGGGCAGAAATATCCCGCATAAGTCTCCCCAATTCCGACCATTCCCGAGTCTGTGTGAACTTCGATGAACGCCGCACTGCGCAGCTTGCGGCACTCGGTAATGAAAGGGTCGTTGCTGCACGGCCCCGTAAGAAGGACGGTTTCCACATCGGTAATCTTCATCTGCCACCACCTCGCGGACGTTTCTTCAGGCTGGAAGGATTTTCATTATAGCCACGCACAACTGGTACGTCAAAACGGAACGTGCTTTTTCCAAATTGAGGTTCTGCCTTACGCGTGATATATTGCATTGTCTAACCTGGCGGTGAACCGGAGTCAGGGCAAAAAGCAGAGGTGTTCCTTATGGACTGTAAGTTGACAGCGTTGGGGCCACGACAACAAACAGAGCTGCGGCGGGTGACGGCGTCCGGTCCCTTGACGACACAAGGGAGGCGGTGCCTCGCCATACTTACGTGTGCCGGTTTGCTGCTAACCGGACCGTGCCGCGCGGCAATCTCCGGGAATCTGCCGGGGCCGCGAGAGCCGTTGAGGTTCCGCGACATGGGTCTATACGGCGGGTGGACCGAGTACTGGTTTAGCGATGACTGCCCCTTCAATTTCTTCATCGCCCAGGCGACGATACCGGGTGAAGAAGACGCGGGATGGCACGGTAAAACCGGGTCGTCCGACTGGAATGAGTGGCTCCGTCGCGCCCGGAAACAGGGGAAGCGTGTCATTGCCGATGTTTCGTGGGAGTGGGGTCCGGGACTTGAATCCTACAAGCGCGGCGTCGATCAGTTCCTGTCGCACGTGGACGTGGACCAGCTTTACGCCATCACCCTCGGCGAGGAGCAGTACTACTGGGGCGGCAAGGACCTCGAGACCCTCAAGGAGCTTTACCGATACGTGAAGAGCAAGTACGACGTCCCTGTCTGGCAATGGTACACGCCGGGGGAGTCGGTCACAGCGCCGGGCTTCGGCTGGGAAAACCTGCCTGCTGACGGCTGGGGGATCGACCAGTACGCAATGCGCGGCGAGAAGTGGGAACCACTGCTGCGCGGGTATGTTGTCCACCAGAAGCCGGTGTTTCAAATCGTATGGGCCGCTCCGTTGTGTTCCAGTTTCGACTGGAAGAGCGCCGGCAACCCCGCCTTCGATGAACAGATCGCCATTTGTCGCAAGTACGACGTTCCGTGTGCGTTCTTCTGCTGGGAAGGTCACAGCAATGTCTGGGGGTGGAGCTCCAATGCGCAGCCCCTGTCGAAAGCGGTTTTTGAGCGCTCAGTCGAGTGGGCGCGCCGAGCGGCGAACTCGGATTTCACACCTCCGAGGTCTCTATGCGACGACTTCCCCTCGCTGCAACCGCTCTCGCTCAGTTACCTGCCAGACCGGACCGTTTCCTTCGAGGAGAACTTCCGGAAAGGGGGCGGTCGGATTCCCTCCGGCGCGGCCATTCAGGGATTTCGCGACCTGCGGTGGAGTGGCAAGGCGCTGGAGTTGCGGCCGCTTCAGACGGGAGCTGCCTCATCCGTGCTGCAATACCCGTTCCAGTCCGAATTCCCACTGAACAATCTGCAGGTTCGAGTCGTGGGCCAGACGATCGCACGGCTGGGAGGGAGTATCGCGGTGTCCGTCTCGACGGATGGGAAGACATGGACGAAACCGCAGCGCATGATCACGAACGGAAATCTGGTTGTGCCGCTCGCGGGATTCGATTCCTGGCGGGAGTTCCGTGTGCGAGTGTTATTGAGCGGGAAGAGTCGGAAGGTTGGCGACATCGCGGCCTCGATTGATGCAATCGCTGTCACGGGCAGTTTCGCGCCCCCGGCGGTCAAAGCGATTCGTCTTTCTGCCGCCCCGGGTGTTGGAGTAAAGTGGAACGCAAATCTGGCAACCATGCCCTTTACGAGCGAAGTTGAGAATGAGAAGGAGCTTGAGTCGGGACCTGGATTGATCGGCACGCATGGCACCGACGGTCATGACAACAGGGTCATCCTCCGTCAGAAATTCGTGTGTGACACCGGGATTGACCTGCACAAGGTGGTGACGAAGAACTGGGCGGACGGGGTGTACCGCAA
>JACQGJ010000184.1 GCA_016199605.1 Armatimonadota bacterium
CCCAGGCTGGAGGCTCAACGATAGCCCAGAATGAGGCGAGTTGCGCGGTCTTCGGGATGCCGAAGCAGGCCATCGACCTCGGGGCCGCGCGGTACGTGTTGCCGCCGGAGGAGATCGCGCGGAAACTCAGGGGAATAGTCCATTGCACCGGGGAACCCCAGGAGGGAGGTCCCTCCAGATGAATCGCGAAACGCAACGCATACTCATCGTCGACGACAGCGCGGTCAACCGCGAGGTGCTGCGACGTATGGCGGTCGGGCTCGGATACGAAACAGAAGACGCTCGCGATGGGTTCGAGGCGCTGATGAAGGCGAAACTGGACATCGACCTGGTTCTACTGGACGCGGTCATGCCGGGCATGGACGGGTTCGAGGTAGCCCGATACCTCCGTCAGGACGAAGCGGTTCGCCATGTTCCCATCATCATGGTGACGTCTTTGGACAGCAGGGAAGACCGTTTGCGGGCGATCGAGTGCGGCATCAATGACTTCGTCAACAAGTCTTTTGATGAGACCGAGTTGCGCGCGCGAATCGGTTCCTTGCTCAGAATGAAGGAGGCGCAAGATGCTCTCCTGCGTGAGCGTGAGACGTTAAGGGACAACGTGGAACGGCGCACCGCCGATCTCCGCCGAGCATATCAGGAGGCCGCTGACGCCCAGCGCGAAGCGCACCAGGCTTATCTAAACACGATCAATTGTCTCGCTCTGGCGGCGGAATCCAAAGATGAGAACACGGCGGCTCACATTCGACGTGTCAGCCTCTACTGCGTCGCCATCGCGCGCGGACTCAAGCTTGCGCCGCATGAAGTGGAGTTGATCCAATACGCCAGCCCCATGCACGACGTGGGCAAGATTCGTATCCCGCCAGCGATTCTCACCAAACCGGGCAGGCTCACAGCAGAGGAACGAGAGACCATGAACCAGCATACGGTCATGGGCTCGGAGATCCTGTCTAACTCGCCTTCCGAGGTTCTCCGGACCGGAGAGGCCGTCGCTCTCGCTCACCACGAGAAGTGGGATGGCAGCGGCTATCCTCGCTGCTTGAAGGGAGAGGCTATCCACCTGTACGGACGGATCTGCGCGGTCGCAGATGTGTTTGACGCTCTTACTACCCGCCGTCCCTACAAACGCGCCCTTCCTGTCGAAGAAGCTTATGCCGCGCTGCGCGACGGGCGCGGCACCGACTACGATCCTCGGTGTGTAGACGTATTCTTCCAGTGCCGGGAACAGGTCGAAGCAATACACCAGGAGTACGCTGAGACTGCAGCCGCCGACCATGAGACGTGTGCACGCCAATAGCGTTTGTAGTGATTCGACTCATCGCACGTTACGCTGCAATCTCGGCTCGTCGCGATGCGTGCGATGAATCGCACTACTACAAACGCATTTCAAGGAGGTGAGCCAGTTCATGTCCCAGCCAAAACGCATTCTCATTGTGGATGACAGTGGAGTCAACCGCGAAGTGCTGAAACGCACACTCGTCTCTCTGGGGTATGACCCGGAGGAAGCGTGCGACGGATTCGAGGCGCTGGTGAAGGTGAAGATGGAGATTGACCTCGTCCTGTTGGATGCCGTCATGCCGGGGATGGACGGGTTCCAGGTCTTGCGTCGCATCCGAGAGGACTCCGAGATCGGTCATCTACCGGTCATCATGGTGACGTCGCTCGAAAGCCAGGAAGACCGCGTTCGGGCGATCGAAGCGGGCGCGGACGATTTCATCAATCGCCCCGTGGACGAAGCGGAGCTTCTGGCGAGGATGACCTCGATGGTGGCCATGAAGGAGGCTCAGGACGCCATCGTTGAGGAGCGCACACAACTCGATAAATTGGTGAAGAAGCGCACCTCTGACCTGCGCAAGGCCCTCACGGAAACGGCCGAGGCGCAGCGGCGCGCGTACGGGGCGCAAAGGGACACCCTCCACCGCCTCGCGCTGGCTGCCGAAGCCAGGGACGAGCATACCGTCGCGCACGTTTGTCGCATCAGCGTCTACTGCGGGATGCTGGCGCGAGCCGCGCGACTTCCTCCCCACGAAGTCGAACTCATCGAACATGCCAGTCCATTGCATGACGTGGGCCGGGTCAGCGTTCCGCCCGAAATCCTCAGCAAGCCAGGGAGACTCACTGCTGAAGAGAGAGAAGTCATGAAGCAACATACGCTCATGGGGGCCCGGATCCTGGCTGGTTCGTCGTCCGATCTGCTGAAGGCTGCCGAAACGATTGCACTCACCCATCATGAAAAATGGGACGGTACGGGTTACCCCGGAGGACTGTCCGGTGACAAGATTCCTCTCTACGGTCGTCTGTGCGCGATTGCTGACGTGTTTGACGCTCTCACCAACGAGCGACCGTATAAGAAGGCCTTCCCCAGCGAGGTCGCTGCCGCGTCCATGCGGGAAGACCGTGCCAAGCACTTTGCCCCGGAGCTTCTCGATGTTTTCCTGGCTCACCTGGACCAAATCGAGCGCGTCCGCGAGGTGTGTCGGTCGTGTCGACCGGAGGCAACGCAGATCGGTTACCGATGTGAGAGGGTACTCCAGGGGACCGTCCTCAACGCAGATCCAGCGTGAGGAAAGCGGAAGTCCATGAAGATCACCGAAGAGGGGAGTCCAAGATTGAGCACAACAAAGAAAATCCTGGTCGCTGACGACAGCGCCCTCGTCGCCACCATGGTGGGCAATGCTCTCAAAGGCGCGGGCTATGACGTGGTCAAAGCGACTGATGGCATCGAGGCGGTGCAGGCGGCCTACAGAGAATGGCCCGACCTGATCGTGCTCGACATCTTCATGCCTCGCATGAACGGCTATCAGGTCTGCCGTCTGTTGAAGAACGATCCAGCGATGGCGCACATCCCTGTCATCATTCAGACCTCTTCCGAGGGTCGTGTCGCCGAGTTCTGGAGTCACCACACCGGCGCGAACGCGTTTGTCCCGAAAGGGTTGCCCGCGCCGGTCTTGCTCAAGACGGTGGAGGAGCAATTGCATGCCGCCCCCGAGCGCCCCGAGCGTCCCGCCGGGGAGCCCCGCGGTCCCGAAGAGATCCTTACTCAGGTCAGCCTGTTGAGCGACAAAGAACTCCAGGCCACGACCGTCGAGCGCATCGAGCTGAAGACGATCCTGGAGAACCTGTCCGAAGGGATTCTCACGCTCGATACGGAAGGGCGCATCACAAACGCGAACAGGTCCTTCTGCCGGATGGTAGGGGTTGCTGCGGAACAAGTCCTGGGCAAGACCTGTATCGAGGTGCTATGCGATCCGGTCAGCACTGACTCCCTGGCCGTCAGCGCTCAAGCTCTGGCCGGGGAAAGAGTCTCGCCGCTCGATTCGGAGCTCTGGGGGCATACGGGATGCCCCATTCCCGTCTCCATCAACGCAGCCCCTCTGACCGACTACCTGGGTGGAACGGTTGGTTGTGTCTGTCTCTTCCAGGACATCACCCGCCGGAAACAGATCGAGGCGCTCTACGAGCAGTTGCAGTCGCTCGACAAGATGAAGGAAGACCTGACCCACATGATCGTCCACGACCTTCGGACGCCGCTCACCTCCATACTCAGCGGAATGATGACTCTGCAGGGCATGGGCGAACTGCAGGACATCCAGAATGAAATCGTGAACATGTCGGTGGCCGGTGGCCGAACGCTCCTGGGAATGATTAACGACCTTCTTGACATCAGCAAGATGGAGGACGGCTCGATGCAGTTGGAGTTGCGGGTGGTCTTGCCTCACGAAGTCGCAGAAGGCGCTGTGACTCAGATTGCTACTTTGGCTCGCGATAAGGGAGTCATCTTGGTCCGGGACCTCTCGCCAGACCTTCCACCGGTTTCAGCAGACCATGAAAAGCTCCTCCGGACGCTCGTGAATCTCCTCGGGAATGCCCTCAAGTTCACCCCCCCGGAGGGAACCGTTACTCTCTCCGCCTCAAAGCAAGATGGCTCCGGGCTGATTCGGTTCTCCGTTACTGACACGGGAGAGGGTATTCCGCGCGAGTCCTTCCAACGAATCTTCGAGAGGTTCGGGCAAGTCGAGAGCCGAAAGTCCGGTCGCAAAATGTCCACCGGGCTTGGCCTGACCTTCTGTAAGATGGCTGTGGAAGCGCATGGCGGCAGCATCTGGGTCGAGAGCGATCTGGGAAAAGGCAGCACGTTCTCCTTCACGATCCCGGTCCAACCGGGCTAAGTGCAGCCTTTCGTAAGTTCGTTCCGGGAATGTCATTGC
>JACQGJ010000203.1 GCA_016199605.1 Armatimonadota bacterium
TAATCGGCAGCCAATACTTCTGGGTTGTCCCCGGCGATCTGGAAGCGGCTCGGGCCACGACGCAAGGCTGGTACGACGCGGTGGGATTGAAGATTCCCCACGACACTCCCGCATGGGTGAAGGACCTGATTCTCTACCAGGCCTCCGCCGGTGGAAGTGTCGATTCCCGCTTCTCGGACGTCGGGGGCTTCCGCAATTTCGCGAAGCAACTCGACTACATTGCAGACCTTGGGTGCAACGGCTTCTGGCTGATGAGTGTCCTGGCGCACAAGGACCCGAAGTCTCCAGCGACGGGGTGGAATCTCTATGACCCCTACGACTACCACTTGGTCGATCCGGCCTATGGGGGTGAGAAGGACCTCACCTTCCTTGTGCAGGAGATGCGTCGTCGTCGTTTCCGCCTCTTCAATGAGATCGTCCCCAGTGGCGGGCGCGCCCCCATCACAGTCGATCACACGAACTGGTGGACCTACGGCCAGGACGGAAAGCGCAGCCTCAGTTTCGCGCAGTCCCTCGACTACTCAAACCCGGACTGGCAGCGCGTGATTCGAGACAGCATCCACTATCTGTCGTCCCACTGGAAGTTCGACGGTTACCGGGTGGACGTCGCCGACGGTTACGGAGCTAACTGGAACAAAGCAGGAACCTCCCACAAATCCCTCTCTACCATGGGGGGCGCACTGGGAATGCTGAAAGCCATCAGAGAGGGTGGGGCGGCAGCCGGATGCCCTCCGGTGATTCTTCCTGAGACGATCGACAACCGGCCAGAGATGGCGCGTTGGGGGGCGCTGGGTTACGGTTTCCGTTTCATCTTCTTCCTCGAAGACCTGCATCCGTCTTCCCTCGAGCCGGAAGAGCTAAGGCAGAAGCTGACCGAGTTCTTCGATAACGAGCGCGGTTCTCTGCCACGAGGCATGATCTCCCTCCGAGCTTTGAACAACCACGACACGGTTGTCAGTTATGGACGCGCCGACAGACGCTTTGGAGTCGGCCTGCAACGCGCGCTGACCGGAGTCTGCACGGTCGTCGAGGGTGTGCCGATGATCTACCAGGAACAGGAGGTCGGGTCCTACTCCTACTTCCGGCGCCTGTTCTGGGCGCGGAGAAGGACTCCGGAAATGAACCGCGGCTCCGCAGACTACACCGGCGTCACGGTCTCACCGGGTGTTTTCCCTGTGCTCCGGTCCCTCGGGAAGTCGCACGCTCTCGGCTTGGTCAATCTGTCCTCCGATCCAGTGAACACCGAGGTGACTTTGCCCGAGGGGGTGCTTCCTCGGCAGGGATGTTCGATCTATGACACAGTGTCGGGACGCACGCGGAAACTGGGGGGCGATTCAGCCTTCCGGTGGCCTTTGGCCGGTTATGAGACAGCCATCCTCCGCGTTGGGAACCCTCCCTCGGGCCGGGTTCCGCCTGAGACTTCGCCAGCGGGAAGGACAGCCAACGATGGTTCAAAGACGGGTGCGACCCTCAAGTACTCTCTCGACGCGCAGAAGCATTTGCTTACCGCGGAGGTCGCCGGACTCAAGCTTCACTTCGATCCAGGCGCGGGCGAGGTGAACTACACTCCGAGTGAGGGAGGAGTAAGGGTGTCGCTGACTGCCTCGCGAGAGACAGCCGGAAAAGACCACCCCGTGCTCCGGATTTACGGCGCGGACCGTTGGTGGGCCAACACGGTCAAGGGTGTCTACGAAGACCGCGTGCTGCGGCGCCATTACCCTTGGCCCAACGGGCTTTACTCGTGGAACCCAAGTATCGTGTGGGGATACGAACCCTACAATCTCTATCGTGCAGTGCTCCCCTGCGGCCGCCTGTGGCAATCGGCTGTAGCGCCCCTCGCCGTCCCGGGGACGGATGGGCATTTACCGCAATTCGCTTTTGCCGATTCAAAGGGCCATGTTGTTGTTCTCGATGGACTGACCTCGACAGCCCACAATCTCGTTCTGACTGACCGTTCTGAAGAGCCGAGTCTGAAGCCCTCTGGCCTGTCCCTGATTTTCTGCGGACGCGATGAGCAGCTTAACCCCAACTGGTTGCCAGGCTATCGACGCGGACAAGGATGGGTGGAGATACCCAATCCACAAGCCGCTGACCTCGACAAGCCTCTCAGAGTTGAATTCGTCTTGCGACAAGCTGCGTCCACGGAAGAGATCCCCGTGTGGAACGAAGGCGTGATTCTTTCCTCCTCTGCCTCGCCTCGATTAACCCACACGAAGCTGTCTTTCGGTCCGGGCGAGCGTCATCTTTCCTGGGAGCGCCATTGGCTTGTCACTCCCAACGAAGTCCGGTGGACAGGTCTCACCGCCTCCAACACGGCAACCTATGATCTGTGGATCCAACTGCGACACAGCGAGGTAGGGCCGGAGGGACGCGACCTGTGTGAGCATTACCGCCTGTGGATTGACAGTGAGGAGGTCCTGCCAGCCTGGCCGCGGCTGAACGTCTGGCACACGGGGAACGGCTACTTCGGGTGGGCGAAGGTGTCCGGGCTTCGGCTGAAGGCGGGAGAGCACTCCTTGCGGCTCGCGACCACTCACACCTGGTGCGCGTTGTCGCCGACGATGTACCTCAGCCGACAACCAGAATTCTCACCATAGGGTCTCTATCCGCGCGAGACTTATGGCCGAAGTGCAACCGTCGTGTGTGAATTATCTATTCTGATGTCGCCCCCAACGTCCAACGTAGTGAACGGTCGCCGTGCCGTTCCTGCCGGGCGTGAACGGCACGGCGACCGTTCACTACAGTAGCCAAACCTCATTTTGGATAATGCACACAGGATTTTTTGTGGGTTTGTGTTGGGGGGCAATCCCGTGTATGATGGGCGGGAAGACACGGCGCCCCGGCAGATGAAAAGGCTCCGGGATAGCAACGAGTAGCACGGCGAGGGGGTCACCCTTTCACCCGCTCACCCCTTCACCCACTCATTTCCTCCAGTGAAAGGTGGCTCCTTCATGCGACCGGCAGACACCCACTACCCGCCCCGGAGGAAGTTCCTCCGCCGGACGATCTGGACCGTAGGCTCAATCCTGGGTGCGTGCATCGCAGATGGGTGCTTGTGGGAACCGAAGCACCCGCGGGTGGATCGCGTTTCTCTTCGGTTCAAACGCCTGCCACCGGCGCTCGAAGGACTTACAGTCTGCCACATGAGCGACTTTCACCGGAGCCTCCTGGTAGCCCAGAATGAGATCGAGCACGCAGTCAGAATCGCCAACCGACTCCAACCCGACCTGATCCTCCTCACCGGCGACTATGTCACCACGCAGGTTGAATTTGCGAAAGACTGCGCCGCCGCCTTGAGGCATCTCTCGGCGCCGTTGGGTGTTTTTTCGGTTCTGGGAAATCACGATCACTGGACTCGTGCCTCCGTAGTAGAGCGACATCTCGAAGCCGCAGGAATCCCGGTCTTAAGGAACCAATCGGTGAAGCGGAACCGCGGTGAGGGGTTCTTCTACGTTGTCGGGCTGGACGACGTGTGGGAGAACAAGCAAGACCTGAACGAGGCTTTACGGGACGTTCCCCCCGAAGCCTTTACCGTGATGATGGTGCATGAGCCCGACTACGCCGATGAGATCGCAAAACATCCCGTTGATCTGCAGTTGTCCGGGCACAGTCACGGGGGCCAGGTGAGACTCCCTTTCCTCGGCGCCCCGATGCTGCCGCTGTGGGGAACCCGGTACTCGTGCGGCCACTACACTCTGCGCAATCTGCAAATCTATACGACTCGCGGTGTCGGGCGTGTCTACCCTGGTATCCGCCTTAATAGAGACTGTTCAATAATTCAGGTTTTGATGACTTCGCCGATTTTGCCGGTAGTCAGGAAATGGAAGATGATATCCTGTGTCAGCACGATATCATGTTCGAGCACATGGAGGGAGA
>JACQGJ010000204.1 GCA_016199605.1 Armatimonadota bacterium
GTAGGGAACTTCGAGCAGCCCATCTCCGGGCTTTGCCTGTTCGGCCAAGGCCCACTGATCGTTTCGCAGGAAGCCATGCTCGAATCCGGTGTTGCCCGCCTCGTCATGGACCGCCAACGTCTGAAAAATGCCCTTGTACCAATCCGGCACCCGAGGATCTTTCATCCAGAGGTGGGCCCAGCTCGCATACGAGCGAAAAGCCTGCCGCCAATCGCCGGGTGACACAGCGAGCACAACCTCCGGCAGTGTCCGTCGCCCTCCCCGTGCAATGGTGACCGGCAGGTTCCGAAAGAGAACCTGTGTCCCCACGGTGTCGCTCACCACGCCTTTTTCCGGTCGGTCCTCGTCATAGAGCGGAGCGTAGCTCGAAACCTCCGTGTCAGGGCGGTCTACCTTCCGCATCACGATGGTTTTGATGCGACCGCTGTCATCTTTCAGATAGGTATACACGGAGCCTCCCTGTTCAGGGTTGAAGAGGGTGAAGAGTTGCAGCAACCCAGTGGATTGGCCGTAAGCCGTCGCCAACTCCATCGGTCTGTTGTTGCACCATCCGCCCTTCCAAGGGAACAGATAGTAGTTGCCGGAGGCCTTCTCCCCCATCTGCAATCCCGTGAGATGCGGCCAGCAGATTGCGGCCTTCCTATCTCCCTTGCCGAGGTTCATCAACTCAAGACCCATTCGGATTTCCGGGGAGGCGTCGACATGGAAAGTCAGAACGGCTTCCCAGTTTCCCCGCGCATCGGACAGCCTCAATCGCAACGATTTCTCCCGTTGGCTGGTGAGTGATGAGGCCTCGCTCACGAAAAAATCGGAACTCCGCACGAGGCGTTCTTCCCCGGCGATCGTGAAGAGCTGCGACTCCTGTCCGATGACGAGGCATGCTGAATTCGTAGCTTTGTTGCGGAGTTGCGCCAGATGCAAACCGTTTTCCCATTTCAACTCGGCTTGGTAGAACGCGTTCTCCAGGAGGGCGCTTGTCTTCGTCACGCTTACGCTGGGGGCCTTGCGGATCGGCCAGGCGATCCGCTTCGTATCGGGTGGCGTGCGGACCGGAGGTCGAGGCCCGAGACCGGACCTGTCGGCCACTCGCATCTCTCCCCCCTCGATCTCCACGGAGTCGATCTGTGCTTCCAGCCTGGGAGCGCCTGTCTGCACGACATCCAGGAAGCTGGTGATGTAAATGTCAGGGATTCGCTCACGCTCCTCGAATCTGCCGCACGACTTGCCGTCCCACATCATCTCAACGAAGTCCGGCTTCCAGTCGAGAGTGAGGGTGTGCCATACCTCCGAAGTTACGGGGGGAGTTTCGAACGGCTCGGCCACCTTGCCGCCGTCGCGCCGCACCTGCAACCGGAATCTCCCTCCGTCCAGGATAACCATGCAGCCATGAGCTCCCCAAGGCTCGCGTGACATGAATCCGAAATAGGCATAGTTGCCGGGCGCGAGGCCGGTCAGCTTGAGTTTGACCGTATAGCGAGAGTAGCGGAACTTGTCTCGCGAGGTCATTCGGGTGCCACCGTTCTCACCCGGAAGCGTCAAGATGCGGTCACTGAGCTTCGCCTGACTTGGAACGCCGGTCCAATTGTAATTCGGAGGACCATCGAACGTGTCAGAGAACCGAGGAGGGTCGGCGTTGACGGCTGCCATGAGAAGGAACAAAGGCCAGAGAGTGCGCCTTGCCCCGATTGTACTATCCATTGGTACTCCCTTCAGTGGTCCGATATACCAATTCGGCCTCCGACTTCATAATTCCTCCCCGGTTATTACGCGACGCACACCTACGCTCTTCCCTCGATTCGTCTGATCTCGTCCAGTTGGCCTCGGATCATCTTTCTCGCCCCTTCACCCCGACCTCGTCAGGCGTTGGCACGCTCGAAATCCGCTATCTTATCGCCGCACTCCAAGCACGAAGGTATCACTGCATTGCTGCATAGTTGCTCATGCTCCTCCGCATCGTTCGCTCAATGTGGCATCTCCCTGATTCAGTCATCGGCAGGCAAACCTGCGGATTCATTCCCGCACCGCGAAGAGATCAGCGTATCTTCCCTGCAAGTTGTCGCACATCCCAGGTGAGTCGCGCCGTAGGATGCCGATCCGGATCGATCTCCCAGATCCCGTTCCTGGAGGGGGTCAGAAACCTGATGTGACCTTCGAGAACTGGCGACGCCTGCCTCACAGACCAGGCTCCATCCGAAGTTGCCATGGCTTTCGCGACACCTCCTCGGTTGACATGCCAGATGGAGGCCTCACCCCCCACGTTTGAGGTGCCACTTTGGGATTTGCCCGGTAGATGACGATGCACGGAGGACCGATTTTGCAGTCCGAGAGGTGTTGGAAGGCTCAAGTGTTTTTGAGCGAGGTAAGTAAATGACCAGTTCATCAGAACGGCGAGTAATCCGATCATTACTGCTTTTCTTTCTGATGAATTGGACAGTGCTGCAATAGTTCCCGTATACATCCCGAAAGACCAAAACACAACCACGGTACTGATGACCAGAACGAGAAAACTAAGTGCGCTGACGGAAGGAGGTCGATTGAGCAGACTTACGAAGGGCAATGCGAGAATCTGCTGACATGCGGAAATTGTTGAGACGGCACCCAACATTGTCATGAAGCTGGTACGGCACGAAAATAGGCGGCACAGCAACCATTGAAAACAGGTGAACGTAAGAAGCCACAGGAGAGATACCGCGGCAGACTGTATACCTATTCCCAAAGAGACATGACTCAAGAAGCTGTAAACCAACGTTGCAAACGAAACCAAGCCAACCGCGACGATGGGATGAAAATACGTGGTTGCGATAAGCACACTTTCCGGTTTCAGGAAGATGACTCCTCTAATGAATGGACCAATCGATCGCATCCTGCACGCTCCTCGTTTGAAGATAGTTCCCTAAGAAAGCTGTACCTCGCGCCTCCGTGCAAAAAAACCCCCGCCTCGTTTCAGACAAGAACAGGGAAGTGAGTGCTGACAATTGGATCAGAAGATCGGCAACGCCGGCACCCATTGCGGTCGCCAGGGGTCGTAGAACTCGTTGACTTGACCGGCCTTCATGTAGGCTTCATGGTAGCGACCGACCTTGTCCCAGTCTACTTCAACGCCGAGACCGGGGCCGGTGGGGACCTCGAAGAATCCCTCGCGGTAGACGAACGGTTGGGTGAGGATGTCGTCCACCTGATCGTGGTAGTGGGAGTCGATGGCATAGCTCAGGTAGGGGGAGGCAGCGGCGAGGTGCAGCATGGCGGCGGTGGAAAGTCCAAGCTCCCGGTCGCTGTGCATGCCAACACCCAACTGGAAGGCCTCGCACACGGCCATCATCTTCTGGTTCTGTCGGAAGCCGCCCCAGAAGTGAACGTCGCTCAAGATGATATCGACCGACCGCATCCGAATCCCCGGCGCGAGCTGGTCCCAGGCGACGAGACACATGTTGGTAGCGAGGGGGATGTCGTCAATCGACTTCCGAACCTGGCTGCAACCTTCGAGGTTCCAGGTCGGGTCCTCGATGTATTCCAGCTCAATCCCGGCGCGCTGCATCTTCCGCAAGATGCGGATACTCGTCTCCACCGACCAGGCTGCGTTGGGATCCCAGCGCAAGGGCGCTTCGGGGAATCGCTCCCGGAGTAGCTCAAGAGCGCGCAACTCCTCCTCGGGAGGCATGACTCCACCTTTGAGCTTGAGGACGCGGAAGCCATGCTTCCGCACGAGGTTTTCGGCGTGACGAAGGATGTCCTCCGGGGTGGTCACAGGGGGCACATCACCCTCCTGGGAACCGTACCGGTAGAATACGTAAGCCGCAGTCTCGATCCGGTCCCGCACCTTGCCGCCCAGCAGCGAGCAGACAGGTCGGTTCAGCGCCTTGCCGGCAGCGTCGAGGCAGGCCATCTCGATTCCGGCTCGGACCACTGTAGGCACCGCGCTTTCATAGCTGATGCAGAATACGTTGAGCTTGTGCATCAGCGCAACGGTTTCGAGAGGGTCGAGGCCGAGGATGTAGGGTTTGGCGATCTCGATCGCGTGCTCGATGGCATTCCCGCCGTATGTCTCGCCGAGACCGACGATGCCGTCGTCCGTGTAGAGTTGGAGGATACCGCGAGTGGTTCCGGTTTCTACGCCCATGCTCCAGCGCAGCGGCGCTTCCATGGGGACGGTCACGGGGGTGATCTTGAGGTCAATGATTTTCATGCCTGCTCCGTTTCGGGGAAATTCACGCGTTCAGAGGCCCGGGAGGACGCTGTGCAACCTTCAAGGGAACCTCCCATGCGCGGCTTCGCAC
>JACQGJ010000205.1 GCA_016199605.1 Armatimonadota bacterium
GACCTGTCCTATCTTCACATTATCCACAAAGAACACGGCCTTGTTCTCCGCGGTGCTGACGAAGCCTAACCAGTGTAACTCGACGAAGTCCTTGCCGGTGTAGGCGATGTTCTCGAAGCGTTGCATAGTCCCTCCCGAAGATGTGATTGCCACGCTGTAGGTTCTCGGCGCTTTCTTTCCGAGGGCGCACTCGATCTCGATGTGAATCCACTGCTCCACCGGAATGGTGGTGAGGAGCTTTCCGCTGGCGGTGACTTTGCCTGTTCCTTCGAAGGTGAGGCTCGGGCCGATGCAGTCGGGATAGGTGGTAGTGTCACGCCACTCGGTATACATGAGGCTGCTTTTCTCCAGGCGAAGGTCGAAGCTCTGCCGCGCGTTGCCTTCGATGAAATGCGGGCGGTAGAAAATGTGGGGTTCCCAGGGGTAACTCAGGTTTGGAGCATCGGTGAACTTGAGGCTGTGCTTGCCTTCTGCCGCCTGTTCATCGGTGACACGGATGGCCGCTCCATCTTCCTGCCCGCTGACGTAGGCGTCGTTCGGCGGCTCGCCGACCTCCGTGTCCTCGAAGCCGTCGTTCACCACAAAAGGCTTCTGCGTGGGAACCGGAGGCAGAACCGTCGGCGGATGCTTCATCTGCTTCGCTTCGTTTACCCACGCCGGGTCGCCATACAGTCCGACCTTCGAGATGTCTATCGGTTTGAAGCCGAGCTTCAACGCGGGTGAGGTCGCTTTCAGGCGGAAGTCGTAGCCGGTGGCGTTCTGGAACTGTGGATCGGCGATGACGGAATGCTGATCCACGCCGAGCGATTGCCACTCGGCGAAATCGTATCGGAGGAACTTCAACTCCGGCTGCGTCGGATTGAAGTAAACATTATTGTCCCAGTCGGCAGGAGGTTCTTTGCTGCTCAGCCGCTCCCGGAGAGAGTTTTCCGAATAGGGGATGAACAGATCGCCCTGCGTCAGGTAGACGATGTTCCGCCGAAAGGTGTTGATTCGCTTGTCCCAATAGGGCCACAGCGCCTGCTCGGCCGTGAAGGCGAAGATGTTGTTCTGGATCACGTGTTCGTGTCCGCCGTTGTGATACATCAGCCCGCCGCTGAGCGTGTTGTAGACGATGTTGTTCTCGACGAGATACTGGTTGCAGGCGGCGTCGAGGTAGATTCCCCAGCCGATGGCGTCGTAAGGCCACACGTCGTGGAACACATTGTTGCGGATGATGCTGCCCGGCGAGGTGCCTAACGTGTAGATGGCGCCGCCATCGTTGAGGGCATGGTTCATCACGTGGTGGACGTGGTTATACTCGATGGTGTTGTGGTGGCAGCGATTCAGCTCGTTTCCCCAGTTCCACCCGATGGACATGCCGGAGTAGTTGAAGTCGTGAATCTCGTTGTGCGAGATCACATTGTGACTGCTCTGCGCGACCCACAACCCAACGCCACCGGCATAGACATGACCGCCGTCGAAGATGTGGTTGTTGTCCACGAGGTTGTGGCTGGATTCGAGGTTGTCGTCGCGAGCCATCACGGTCTCCCCGATACGAAGGCCGCCCACGCCGAGGTCGTGGATGCGGTTGTGAACGATCCGGTTGTTCTTGCAACCCCGACGAAACCAGAGGCCATGTTCTCCCACGTGCGCGATCTCGCAGTTTTCGATGGTGCAATCTCTCGCGCCGTCTGCCATCACCGCGGCAGCAACAGACCAGACCGCCTGAGCGTCGCTGTGCCCTTCCGGCTCAAGTGCCCAATCCTGGTGCTGGAACGTCAACCCTCGCAGTGTCACGTGCTCGACGTACAAACCAAGCTCCGGTTCACCTCGGAACTCGAGGAGTTTCCGCAGGACCGGTGCGACCACCTCTGCTTTCCGCAGGTCCTCTCCCGGCATCGGGGAGTAGCTCACGACTCCCGTCTTCCGGTCGAGATACCATTCACCCGGCGCGTCCAAAGCCTCGGCGTAGTTCTCAACGTAGAATCTTCGCTTGGGCCCAAAGTACTCGAAATGCCAGGCGGAGGGGCCGGTGAAGTAGACGATGTGGCGGGCTTCGTCCACCTCCTTGATGCGGTGTCGCGCCGTTTCCCAAGAGTGATACACCACGACGTTAATGTCGTTCAGGTCGGCCCACGGTTTGATATTTCCCGGCGAGTAGACGAACGCTGTACTGTCCTGCGCCACTTCCTTGCCTGTCACCGGATCCATCTTCGGCGGAGCTTTGCGGAGGCTGAAGAAGTAGCCCGCGTTGGGAGTTCGCGCGCGGGTGCGACGCTGACCGTTGATGAAGAGTTGCTGAAACTCCCCGACGTTTTTAGAATCCCCGGGCGCACGAGCCGTCCACACTTTGCCCGGCCCCGGTCGCCAACCGGTGACTACTTTCCCGCCGGAGAAGACCGGTTGCTCTCCCTGATAGGCGGAATAGGTCACCGGCGCGCCGGATGTGCCAGAATCCTCCGGCGTCAACACGAAAGGCTCGTTCATTCGGTACGTGCCGCCGCGAACCGAAACGTTGACCGGCTGCGGTCTCCAGTTGGGAGAGGACCTCAAGCGTCGGGTCGCATCCCGCGCGCCGGTGAGCGAGGCGAGGGGGCCATCGGTGTGAGCTGCGTTGGCCCGCGCAGACTTCCCTGACCATGTATCGTTGCCGGAGGGGGAAACGTAGAGTGTGACTGACGCTGCAGCCACGTGGGAGAAACGGAGAACGAATGTGACCAGGAGGACCAGGGAGCTTTTCATAGTTGGTTTTGATTATTGAGTTTCTTGGGATGGGACACCGCTCGCGGAATCTGAGTCGCGGAGAATCTGAGCAATTTGTTGATGGAGGAGGGGTGCCTTGTGGACAGCGACGCTCCAGACGATCTCGTAGTCCACACCGAAGTAGTGATGGATTACCTTGTCACGCATTCCAGCCATCGCC
>JACQGJ010000178.1 GCA_016199605.1 Armatimonadota bacterium
ACGGGAGTGTCGGGCGGACCCGCGCTGCCCGCGCCTTACCCGTCGATTTCCGCTCAGACGGACGACAAGGGTAGCTTCAAGCTGGTGGACGTCCCGGCGGGGTCCTGGGCCGTGAAGCCGGTAGGACCGCGGGTTTTGTCCTTCAACGAAGTCCGGATTGATCTGCAGCCCGGCCAACGACAGGACGGGGCGGGGATCGTGATGACCCTCGGGGCAACAGTTATCGGCAGACTGTTGGGAATCCACGGGCAGCCTCTGGTCGCCCCGCCCAACGTCTTGCTGGAAGTGTGCGGTCGAAGCGGTGACGGCAAACACACCCTTGCCCCTGCCGAGCAGATTGCCATCTATGCGCAGGGACAGTTTGTCTTCAACGCGAAACAAGTAGGAGACGCGCAGCTCCGCGTGTTCGCGGACAAGGAGGGTTTTGCCGCGTCATCGTGGGTCAAGCTGGAAGAGGGGAAGAGCCTCGAATTGGAATTCCGGTTGCGGCCGTTTCAACGAATCGTCGGATGGGTTGTCGAGACCGGAACCCACAGGCCCCTCGCGGGCGCCGTGGTGAAAGTCGATCCGGTGACCTCCGGCGAGCCCCCGGTCGCCTGGACGGCAGACAGATTGTGCGACAATGAAGGACGTTTCGCTCTGGAGAGCCTCGCGCCCGCGCAATACACGCTCTCGGCAACTGCTAATGGTTTCACGTTGTCCAAGCCGATCCTCCTTTCGGTCCCTGAGCAGGGAACCCCTCCGGAAGTCACGGTGGAGATGGAGCGGGCAGCGCCAGCGAAGTAGAATCACCCCTCGACAACTCACGTGGCGCGACGTGGAGGCTGGCAAGGTTCGGGCGCCGGGGAGGGCTGATCTGGTGGCCACGACGCACCAACATCCAAGCACTTACTCAGCAGCGTTGAGACTGCCGTCATCAGCGGCGCCACCGGGAAAGGTTTGGGCAGAGCCAGGTCGATCTGACTTTCCTTCAACTGTTCGCGAGACACTTCGTGGAGCGAGGCGGTGACCAGAAGCAGACGAACGCCCGGGTACTTCTGCTTCGCGTAGCTGGCGACCTCCCATCCCGACACTTCCGGCATTCTCAGGTCCGTGATTACAAGATCCACAGGATGGGCTTCAAGGAACGTCAACGCTTCCATACCCGACCCACAAACAACCGGTACATATCCCTCAAGGCGAATCAACGTCTCCAGCAGCATCCGCACACCTTCGGAGTCTTCCACGATCAGGACAGTAGCAGGCGCTGTGTCACGACTTGAGTCGGTTCTGTCGGTTTGTTGGGTCTTTGCGTGCCAATGTCGACGCTGCGTCTCGAGGGCCAAACAGTCAGCCAGTACACGAATACCGGCAACTTCCTCCGCGGGGAATTCGCGCGGTTCCGAGTAATAGAGGCTCACGATGCCCACCACCCGATGCGCCGAAACCATTGGCACTCCCAGATACGAGCGGAACCCTTCGCTTTGCATCCTTTCACGACGACTTGCCGGAAGATGAGCGTCCAAGTCGAGGTCTCGAATGCGTAATACTTGCCGGTCGCAGACAATTGCCATCAATCGCGAATCGAGGCGAAGGGGGTGAGCTCGGCTCCCCATATCCCGATACCCCCAGGCAAAACCCACCGTAAGCGCGTCGTGTTCCAGCAGTCGCACCGTGCAGGCTGAGGCCTTCAGAGATCGGCCAATCCGTTGGGTCGCGTCGCTCAGCAAATCGGAGACCGATGCGTCCTCTCGGGCCGTCTCAATGAGGTCCATTAAGATGCCATTGATAGAGGGAATGTTGTTTTGGGAACCCAACCCGTCTACCTGAGAAACCTCCAACATGCTGCCCACCTTTCCCGTCCTGAGGTAGCTCTGAGCATTCGAGCAAACGAATGATGTCAATGATTCAAGCCTGCAACCACGCTGTGAAGACCCCAATCCACGGAATCCCCGCAGGCAAAGCGCCCTATCGTAGCAGATTCCTCGAAGCTGTCAATTGCTGAATTTTTCGAAACCCTTGCATTCAACCTTCGTCGTTTGCTACAATTCCAGCAAAATGAAGGGTGGGATTGCCATGAAGTTCACGGTGAGGTTATCTCTCTTGGTGCTTGCAGTGGTGGTTTCCTCCGGATTCGCTGACCGCGAAACCCGGGCCAAGCAGACGACGATTGCGCGTCCGTCTCCGCAAAGCCAGCCACCCCCCAACCCCGCTCCCCCGCTGAAGCGCGCCGTCGACTTCGCCATCGAACACCCGGTGATTACGCGGCACGTGATTCACGATTACTTGTGGCATAAGCAGCAGCAAGATGACGACCCACCCGGAAACACAACCACTACCGTCTATGTCCCCGAATATATTCCCTATGCGGAACCCTATCCCTATTCCTATCCCACCCCGTGTCCGAGGGAGCCCTACCCACCGGATCCTCCTCGACGACGCGAGGATCCAACCCCAGACAGAACTCCGGAGCGAGGCGGATCTTCCGGGCCAAGCCACTCGGTAGAGAACCCGATCACCTCCGAAGTATTCGGCAGATGGCTGAAAGTGGGCAAAGTTGCTGACGGCCAAGTGGAGCTTACTTTCCCCGGGGATGAGTATCCGGTCCGCTCGGTTTCCTTCTTCACGGAAGACGAGGAGGGTCGGCGGCTCAACCTGGAGACGGTGGAGAGTTCTCCTTTCACAGTGAGTCTGTCCGTTGATTCACTGACCAGCATGGTTGGTGTCATCGCGAGGTACGTGGATGGTCTCGAAGTGACGGTCCGTTTTCCCTTCATCGCTCCTGGTGCAAGCCCCGGTCAATCCGGCGCCGCAAAGGAACCCGCTGTCTCGCGTCGGTTGGGCCGCTCTTATCACTTCACTGGCGAGACGTTCCAGCTTGTTGGGGTTGATCAACCGCAATGACGGAGCGGTTGTAGCGGAATCCTCGCAGGAGCCTCACTTCCTGCGTTCCGCTTGCTGAGCGATCCTCACCCCCGATTCCTCTATGGCGGCTCGAACAAGACTCCCCCCTGAAAGAGGACCTTCAAACGGCCCTCCATGGCCTCCGGGTAGCGCTCACGGGACTCCGTCCTTGCGGCAATCCGAGGGACGGGGAGTGATTCCGCAAAAAGGTTGGGGATAGACCTTGACTCCTTCGGTTTCCTCCGTTTATCATTGGCGCGGGTGCCAGGCTGCAACCAAGGTGGATTCCAACACATGCGAGGCCCGACCCAACAACCGCGAAACTTCGGAACCGCCCCACCACAACCACGTGCAGATGTGTCAGGTCGGACGTAAACAGTACACCCATGATTCCCCAATCATCGGATTGCTGTCAGACGGAAGTGGCGATGGCGCGATTGACGGGACTCTACGAACAGGGAAGTTGCATTGGCAGAGAGCAGCA
This sequence comes from Armatimonadota bacterium, assembly GCA_016199605.1. GTDB lineage: Bacteria > Armatimonadota > Abditibacteriia > CG2-30-59-28 > CG2-30-59-28 > JACQGJ01. The sequence continues at coordinate 3,368 of JACQGJ010000178.1, forward strand.
TTAGAGAGAAGATCACACCACAGAATATCGACGCCGAACAATCCTCCCTGGGCGCAATCTTGATCAACCGAGACGCGGCCTCTCGGGCGGGAGAAATCCTTCGCCCAACCGACTTCTACCTGGAAGCACACCAAGAAATCTTCAGAGCCGTCACACGGTTGTTCGATCGTGGGCAGCCGGTCGATCTTGTGACAGCCTCTGAAGAACTTGCCAAGGAGGGCAGGCTGGAGTTTGTGGGGGGGGCCGCCTATCTCAGCAGCCTCATGGACGTCGTGCCCTCGGCCACCAACATTGAGCAGTACGCTTCCATCGTTCAGGAGAAAGCCATCCTGCGCGGCCTGATTAATGCGTCAGATCGCATAGCCGGTTGGGCGTACGACGCCGAGGAACCGGTGGAGTTGCTGGTCGATCGAGCGGAGAAGACGTTGCTGGAGGTGGGGCAACGCCGCATCGGCCAATACTTCCATCACATTAACCCATTGCTTCAGGAAGCTTTCGATCAACTCGACAAGAAAGGGGGGAATCTGCCGGGGGTCGCAACAGGCTTCCAGGATCTCGATCAGTTGACGAGCGGATTGCAGAAATCCGATTTCATCATCATAGCGGCTCGCCCTTCCATGGGCAAAACCGCCTTATGCCTGAACGTCGCCGAGCACATTGCCATTCACGCTCATATGCCGGTCGGCATCTTCAGTCTTGAGATGTCAAAGGAGCAGTTGGTCCATCGGCTCATTTCGTCGCATGCGCGAGTCAACGGGCACCACATCCGCACGGGGCGTTTGGCTGAGGAGGAGATCCACCGCATCTCGGTTGCGGTCAGCGACCTCTATAACGCTCCGATCTACATCGATGACACTCCGGGTATCTCCACCTTCGAAATCAGAGCCAAAGCGCGCCGGTTGAAGAGCGAGGTGAAGCACCTTGGATTGGTGGTGGTCGACTACCTCCAGTTGGTGAGAGGTCCCAGAACGGAAAACCGTGTTCAGGAAATCTCTGAGATTGCGAGGTCCCTGAAAACCCTTGCTCGGGAGTTGGAAGTGCCGGTGATCGCCATGTCGCAGTTGAGTCGGGCGGTCGAGCAGCGTGACAACAAGCGCCCTATGCTATCGGACTTGCGAGAGAGCGGATCCATCGAGGCCGAGGCCGACTTGGTAATGTTCATCTACCGCGCCAGTTACTACAAGCAACGGAAAGACGATGAAGAAGAGCAAGAACCTGAAGCAGCGCATGGCGCGGACGAGGCGGAAATCATCATCGGTAAACATCGCAACGGTCCAACCGGCACAATCAGGCTCACCTTTCTGAAGCACTGGGCGAGGTTTGAGGATCACACCGAGCTCTCAGGCTGACCAGTGCGTCGAGGACTACCAGTAAGCTCACCGCTTGGAGAGGAGTACACGAGTTCGTGAAGGTCTTGGTGATTGGTTCCGGTGGAAGAGAACACGCGTTGGTGTGGAAGATCGCCCAATCCCCGCGGTCGAACCGGATCTTCTGCGCGCCCGGCAACGCGGGCATTGCCCGCCTGGCCGAATGCCTCAACATCAAAGCTGAGGATATCCCCGGCTTGCTGGATTTCGCCCGGAAAGATCGAGTTGACCTGACCGTGGTTGGGCCTGAGGCGCCGCTGACCGCTGGTCTCGTGGATCAGTTCGAGCAAGCCGGTCTGCGGGTTTTCGGCCCGTCACAAGCTGCCGCAGAAATCGAGGGGAGCAAGGTTTTCTGCAAGGAACTCCTGCGGAAATACGGAATTCCGACAGGAGGATTCGCGGTTTTCAACGAACCCGTGTTGGCGAAAGAATACGTCCGGGAGCAACCTCTTCCGGTGGTTCTCAAAGCCGAAGGGCTTGCGGCAGGCAAGGGAGTCATCCTTGCACTAACAGTCGGCGAGGCGGTGGGTGCGATCGATCGGATCATGGTTGAAAGAGAGTTTGGCGCGGCGGGTGATCGCTTATTGATCGAGGAGTGTCTTGTCGGACAAGAGGCGTCGGTGATGGCCTTTGTCGATGGGACGCACCTGTCTCCGATGGTTCCCGCCCAAGACCATAAGCGCGTCTTCGACTCTGACGAAGGCCCCAACACAGGAGGCATGGGCGCCTACTCACCGGTGCCGGCTGTCACTGAGGACCTCTACGAGATGGCTGTCAACAGGATCCTTCAACCCACCGTCGAGGCGATGGCGAAAGAGGGGCGGACTTACAGAGGCGTGTTGTACGCAGGCGTGATGCTGACGGCGGAAGGACCAAAGGTCCTCGAGTACAACTGTCGGTTCGGAGACCCTGAGACCCAGGTTGTGCTCCCCCGCCTGAATTCTGATCTGCTGGAGATTATGGAAGCCTGCATCGACGGCAGCCTGGACCGGGTACAGCCGGAATGGTCAGACAAGACGGCAGTTTGTGTCGTGATGGCCTCAGGCGGCTATCCGGGAGACTACGAAAAGGGAAAAGACCTTCAGGGCTTGCCGGCCGCAGCGGCCTTTGAGGGCGTGACACTGTTCCACGCGGGAACCACTGAAAAGCATGGTTGCGTGGTAACCGATGGAGGACGGGTGCTTGGCGTCACGGCACTGGGCGATGGGTTTCGGGACACCATCGAGAAGGTATACAGCGCCGCCGGACAGATCCGATTCGAGGGAATGCACTTACGACAGGACATCGGCCGGCGAGCCCTGGAGGCGCAATCGTAATCACAGAGGAGTAGGAGAAACCGTTGACAAACCCCATAGTTGGCATCGTCATGGGCAGCGATTCCGATCTGCCGGTCATGGAGCAGGCAGCGCATCAACTGGAATCGTTTGACATTCCGTTTGAGATTCGCATCATTTCCGCGCACCGCGCACCGCGCGAGGCTTTTGATTTCGCCACGTCCGCGTTAGGGCGCGGCTTGAAGGTTGTCATCGCCGGGGCAGGCGGCGCAGCGCACCTTCCGGGGGTCATCGCCGGGTTGACTATCCTGCCGGTCATCGGTGTTCCCATTGAGTCTTCGTCTTTGAACGGCGTTGACTCCCTCTACTCCATTGTGCAGATGCCAAGCGGAGTGCCTGTGGCGACCGTCGCTGTAAACGCGGCCAAGAACGCAGCGATACTTGCCGCGGAGATCCTCGCGACTTCTGACAACGATCTGCGGCAACGGCTTCTCGATTTCAAGGAAAAGCTGGAGCTTGACGTGAAAGGCAAGGACGCCAAGCTGCAGCGGCTGGGGTGGAAGGACTACAAATGATCGAGCGCTACTGTTACCCGGAGATGAAGGCGCTCTGGGAACTGGAATCGAAGTATGCCCACTGGCTGGAGGTGGAGCTTGCCGTTTGTGACGCCCAGGCACAACTGGGGCTCATCCCGAAGGCGGCGGCGGTCGCCCTTCGAGAGAAGGCGAGGTTCACGGTCGAACGTATCGAGGAGATCGAGAAGGAAGTAGACCACGATCTCATCGCCTTCATCAAAGCCTGCACCGAACCCATGGGAGAGGAGCAGCGCTATTTCCACTTGGGGATGACCTCGTATGACATTGAGGATACGGCGCTTGGACTGCAACTGGTCAAGGCGTGCGAAATGATCACGGGGGATATTCAGGAATTGATCAGCACGCTGAAAGAGCGCGCCCTCGAACACAAGACCACCCTGATGATGGGGCGGACGCACGGGATTCACGCCGAGCCGATCACCTTCGGTGTGAAGCTCGCCGTATGGGTGGAGGAAATGAAGCGGAACCTGGACCGCATGAAACGGGCGCGTGACGTTGTGGGGTGTGGGAAGATCTCCGGCGCCGTAGGCACCTACGCGAATATCGACCCGCGGATTGAGACCTTGGTCTGCGAGCGACTCGGGCTTCAGGCTTCTTGTGCATCGACGCAAGTCCTCCAACGCGACCGACACGCGGAGTATCTGACCACCCTCGCCATCATCGCAGCCTCTCTCGAGAAGTTCGCCACGGAAATACGCAACCTTCAACGTACCGACATTCTGGAAGTGGAAGAACCGTTCAAGAAGGGGCAGCGCGGTTCCTCAGCCATGCCCCACAAACGCAACCCCATCACGTGTGAGCGCATCTGCGGCCAGTCGCGCGTGGTCCGAGCCAATGCACTCATCGGGTTGGAGAACGTGGCCCTGTGGCACGAGCGCGACATCACGAATTCCTCCGCCGAACGCGTCGCCCTCCCCGACAGCAGTTGCCTTGTCGACTATATGCTTCGACGCTTTACGAACGTCATGCGGGGATTGAACGTTTACCCGGAAAGAATGCTCGAGAATCTCAACAGGACTCAGGGAGTCATCCACTCACAACAGGTACTCCTGGCTTTAGTTGACCGAGGTTGGACTCGCGAAGAAGCCTACAAGGTGGTTCAGGAGAAGGCGATGCAGGCATGGACGGAGCGACTCAGTTTCCGGTCGTTGCTGGAATCAGACGCGAAGGTTACCGGCACACTGACGGAGGCCGATCTCGATGCCTGTTTCGACCCCACCTATCACATTCGACATGCAGACTACATTTTCGATAGAGTAGGCATCGGTTAATCACACACACAGGAACGGCACCATGGCGAAAGTTGAAATCACGATCCAGCTCAAACCCACACTGATGGACGCGCAGGGAGCCACCATCAACAAGGCGCTGCACAACCTGGGCTACGACAACGTCAAAGGCGCGCGCATTGGCAAGTTCATCGAGTTGGAGGTGGAAGGCGAGGACGTCGCGCAGATCGAGGCGCAGGTTCGTGAGATGTGCGAGAAGCTGCTGGCAAATCCGATCATTGAAGACTACCAGATGAAAGCTATTACGGGGAATCCACAACCGGAGGTGCGAGAGCCTCGCGCCGCTTATGCCGCCACGCCTCGGGTCGAAGACTGGCAGGGGTTTCATTTATCAGTTGATGACTACGAGAAATTGAGCGTCGAAGAGAGAGGCCAATTGCACGGAGAATTCCAGCGCCTGCACGGTGACTGGATCCAACAACAGATGCAGGAGCGCGGAGCCAAGTGGATTCTGGTCGCGGAGGGCGAAGTCGTTGACTGTGGTTTCTCGTGGAAGGATTGCCCCAATAGCCTGGAGTTGGAAGAGCGCGACATTCGTGCGGGGAAGCTCCATTGGCTATTTGAGAAGCTTTTCCTAATAGAAGAAAGTCCATGGACACGATTAGGCGAGCGGGATGCATACCCCTCCCTTCGACTGGCCGTGAGTGGCGACAAGGAGTCTGAATCCTTTGTCTTCGAGGCAGACTTTGATTCCGGCAGCAGTTTGACGGCCTTGAACGCCGAAGACTTAAGCATCCGAAACCTTCTTCCAAAGCGTCCATTCCGCACGCTCTCATCTTGGCATCTGGGGCAGTCTTTTGAATACACGATCCTGCCCTTTCATGTTGAACTTACCGATGTGTCCACAACGAGCAGTAGTTCCATCATCGATTGTATGGTTATCTTCCGATGGGAGGGCGGGCCCTTTACACGGATCAATCCTTGCCGCAAAGCGTTAGCGGGTCGTAACCTCCTGCTTGACATCCCTGCCTCCATCGAACTGGATGGCACAACTCGTCAAACGCGAATCACAGAGGTCAAACCGCGATGAACTTCGCCGTCCTCGTTTTCCCTGGCTCCAACTGCGACATGGATTGCTATCACGCGATCAAACACGTGTTGGGGCAACCCGTCGATTTCGTCTGGCACCAGGAGACTGACCTGTCGAAATACGACTGCGTGGTGATCCCCGGCGGGTTCTCCTACGGTGACTACCTGCGAACGGGCGCGGTGGCGCGGTTCTCGCCTGTGATGCAAGCCGTACAGGAACACGCGGCCAAAGGTCAACTCGTCATCGGCATCTGCAACGGTTTCCAGATCCTGCTCGAAGCCGGGTTGCTGCCGGGCGCCATGCTGCGGAACAACAGCCAGCGGTTCGTCTGCAAGTTCGTTCACATAACGACGGAGGAAACAGACACTCCTTTCACCCGGAAACTGGACAAAGGTCAACTCCTCCGTATTCCAGTGGCGCACGGGGAAGGGAACTACTATGCGGACGAGAACGCCCTGCGAGAACTGGAAGCCAATCGTCAGGTCATCTTTCGATACTCGAATCCCGGAGGGGAAGTCACACCCGAAGCCAACCCCAACGGTTCCATGCAGAACATCGCGGGTATCTGCAACCGCGGGCGAAACGTTCTCGGCATGATGCCACACCCGGAGCGTTGTTCTGAGCGGCTGCTGACCAGTGAGGACGGGAGGGGTATCTTTGAGTCACTCCTTGCTGGAACAGTTTGACTGGGATGAAGATCGTGAGGTCCATATTGCCGGACATCAT
>JACQGJ010000179.1 GCA_016199605.1 Armatimonadota bacterium
ACCTTATATCGTTCAACCAGCGACCCGGAGACACGTGTCTCCTCTCGCTGACACACGGAATCCAGTTCCTCTCGAAAGAGGTTCTGCCCCACCTTGTGATTTCCTCCCACCGGGCAAACGGGGTGGAGCCACCTTGGATGAAAGTGGCGGCAAGGTCTTGTTGAGTCTAAAGGATGGAGCTGGGAGGGGCGCGGAGAGACGGAGGTGGGTTGGATTTGAGTGAGTGGAACAGTAAGGGCCTGGGAAGCAGGGAGAGAGCTTCCGAGCAGGTAACACCCGGGAAAGAGTGAAAGTCGGCGACCAACGCGGGCGTCGATGAGTCAGCCTGGACACGTGTGGAGGGGAGCAGGTAGTCGTTGCCAGAACCTCCGGAAGGAGAAGGGTTCGCCTTGCACGGACAAGTCCTCTTTGCTTCGGAGGAAAGGGAAGGGTCTGCTGCCCTGCAGCAGCAGCATGAGCCACCACAGCCCTCTGACGTGGCACACTGGTGTCCGGCTTGCCTCATCGCCCTCGAGCAAAGAGAGCCGTCAGCCTGCACCGATGCAATGGAAAACGTCCAGACAACGAGCAGAAGATTAGAAGCGGTTCTTTTAGTTTTCTTCATCAGGTTACGCTGCCTCTCAACCTTTGGAGGGACACTTGAGCACTCCTTCCTCTTCACAGCCAGCGTGTCAGACTATAGCAGTGTACTCGGTTGACGTCAATCCTTTTTGAGCTTTGCGTTGACACGCATGAACTGCGTTGATAGTTTCGTTGACGTGTTATACGAAACTGTCTAACGTGTTTTACTCCCGTCGAGTTCCCATTGCATGAAATAACCCATCGCTGATCTGCGGACTTTTGGGGAACTGTCTCAACTGCCAAGCGAATCGCTCCCACGTGGCAATGTGAAAGAAAACGTGCTGCCTTTACCCAACTCGCTGTCAACCCAAACCCGCCCCCCGTGCGCTTCCACCGCCATCTTGCAGAACGCAAGACCGATACCCGTATCTGTCTTAAGACCGAACTTGCGGGTTTCATCTCGCACAAACTTATCGAAGATACGTTCATGCAGCTCCCGCGGAATCCCCTCGCCATCGTCCCGCACCGAGATTTGCACAAACCTGGGATCAGCCGCGACTTGAGAAGCAATTTTGATATGCCCGCCCGTGGGCGTGTGTTTCAGTGCGTTGCTCAGAAGGTTCATCAACACCCGCTCAAGGAGGTGGCTGTCCCCGTGAACGCATGACGCCTCTGGCGAAAGTTCTACAATCACTTCCTTCTCTTCCTCGCCTGCAAGAGCTTGCTCTTCGCAGACGGCGTCCTTTACGAGCTTTTCAAGCTCCAGTTCGGTACAATGCAGCTCCAGTTTTCCCGACTCCAGTCGGCTGAGGTTCAGAAGGTTTATGATCATCGAATCCAGCCGCCTGGCAGCGGAGTGAATATAGCCGAGCGGCCTTGAGAAACTCTCCACCCCTTCTCCATAGCCGCGAGTCTGGAGGGTCTGGGTGAAACCCAGAATAACGGTTAACGGAGACTTCATATCGTGCACAATCATCTGGGTCAGGTTATCCTTCATCTGCTGCGCTTCCGCCAGAGCCAGATTGGTCTCCAGAAGTTGTTGAAAGGCCCGCACACAGCTCCCGTGCTCTTGCTGAAGCTCATTGTGGAGCCGCAGCAGAGATTTGTGGTACGCCCGGCTGCGCTCATATACATACGCGACCACCGCCGCCGCGACCACCGTCTCGACAAAGAAGGACACGGCATGGTAGGCCGCCATCGGCAAGGTCATTAGAAACCGGTGATTGAACAATTGCCACGCGGCGAAACCCACCAACACCAAGATGAAGACCGTTGGCCCCATCCGACGGGGGCTCAGTTCACTCGGCAAATCCATAGGATCACTTGTGTCAATGAGCAATTCATTCATGCGCGGTCTCCTTCTGCTTCCATTTACTCTCCCTGCTCGATGTGCTGGCGCCACAGCATCGCTTTCAGCGATGCTAACCATTCGTCCATCAACGCGTCAGCGGACGGGCTGTTGTTGATTTCGATGTCCACTGGCAATACTACAATGAGCACCCAGTCGCCCAGGCGGAGGGAGGGCGGATTCGAGCCAGAGGCGTCATGGACGGACAATTGGTACATCCGCACTCCATGGGCTAAGGCCTCCTTAAGTCGTTTCGCGATTCCCTCTGCTCTCACGACAGGGGTTGCTTCCGCTGAAGCGCCGACGACCCAGAGCTTCTCTCCCGACACCCGGATTTCGGCTGCCTCTCGAGCGATGAGTTTCACCGATGCCACTGTGATGGGAGGTGTGCCGATGGTCAGGCTCCTTTCCAGTGGCAGCCCATGAGATCGGAGCTTCTGCAAGGCCATCGAGTACCGCTCTTCGGTCGCGGGGTGGGTTCGGAAGATGCCCGGGTCGGACCGCTGAGGTCGTCGAAGCTCCTCCTGCCGCATGTGCTCCATGAAAGTTATGATGCCGGTGGGACTCCAACTGGATTTTTCCAGGTAATCGACCGCGACGCTGTCCGCCTCGGATTCCATCTCAACGCCAAACCCATTCAGTATACCTATGAAGGCATACTGCGAGAAAGCCCCGACAGCTCTTGCCGACACTCCCCCAAAAGCCACGGAGAGAAGGCTGAGAATCTGGTAGGGCTGTAGTTTCCTGGCCTTCGCCATCATTCGAAGGGCGTGCATCCCTGTATTGTGCCCAATCTCGTGAGCGAGCACGGCCGCCAATTCATGGTCCGTTCGGGCAAAATCGAGCAGACCTTTCGTCACGTAAATGTAGCCTCCCGGAATAGTAAACGCGTTGGGTTGCTTTTCGTCCACAATGTTCACCTGATACTGAATGTCCGGTCTCTCGCTCAGCTTGGCGAGCGTGTGAACCATCAGCCTGAGCTTGTCCAGGGCGGCCTCGTCATGGAGGAGGACGAAGCTCCGCGAAATGGCCGCCGATTCGCGACGGCCGATCTGTTCCTCCTTCGGCGTGGAACCCGGGGGTATGCTCCGCACGCCGAAGCTCTCGCTCGTGGCGGGAGTCCTCGCAGCGGCAACGGAAAGCAAAATGGTTGTGGTCAGTACGTTGATGATGCGAGAGGTCACGGCTCTCAGATCCTGGCTCCGTGAGGCAGGAGGGACCCAGCTTCTCTTTCCTGTAAGTTTGCAGTTGTTGATGGCGCTTCCCTTGGACATCCGTCATCCCCCCATATCACAAGGATCACAGTTCTTATCCAACACACGTGCAATCTCTCTTTGCAGTAGATTGAGATTCGAGGATTTCAGCAAGTAACCGTGGCCCTGCAAGGCCTGGGACGCAAACCTTGGGTCACCGTGGCTGCACGCGGTATAGACGAGCACTGGCACCCCGCGGTTGAACAATTGTCCCAATGCGTCCCCGCCGTAGACCCCGCACATGCCGGGTTCCAACACGACAAGGTCCGCGTGGCGTTGACCCAAGAGGTCCAGGGCCTCACGAGGCCTCAGCGGCCATCCAGACGATATAACCTTCTTCGGACAATTCGCGCTCGTACATCTCTCGTTGATGGCAATTGTTCTCCACTACAAGGACTGTGCTCACTTCGCTCGATGCCTTTCAAAGGCCCTGTCTCGACCTCGAC
>JACQGJ010000169.1 GCA_016199605.1 Armatimonadota bacterium
AGACAACATTCGGGTGTCGATTGAGTTGATCCAGCCGATAGCGACCGAAGAAGGGCTACGGTTTGCGATCCGGGAAGGCGGTCGTACCGTCGGCGCCGGCGTTGTCACCAAGATCAACGAGTGAAGGTGGCTTTCTTGGGGGCACTCTGATCTGACAGTCAAAATGATTGACAGAATGTCCCCGACTGTTTATACTCCATGCTTCGTGTGAGCTTCCTTCCTGAGGCGGACTGCCGCGGGGAAGGATCGAGAAAGGTCGATGTTGGTTTGCAGACGATAATCATGCTTGCCTGTTCTGATTGCAGTTCGCGTAACTACTCCACGACTAAAGACAAGCAGAAGAACCGCGAGAAGCTTTCCCGGAAGAAATACTGTCCCAAGTGTGGTCGGCACACAGTCCACTCGGAGACGAGGTAAATCCGAGCGGCAATCGATGCGTGGCCATTCTCACCTTCGATCTTAGCCCAGACCGGGGGCGCTAGCTCAATTGGCAGAGCATCGGACTCCAAATCCGGTGGCTGGGGGTTCAAGTCCTCCGCGCCCCGCCACCCTCTCTTGAGTGAAGGAATCTTAGAACTGTCATGTTGACTTTGGTGCAGCAGGAGAAAGCGACGAGGATGTGTGAGTCGGTATGAAGGGACCTGGCCGGACTAACCCGTGGGGACACCTGAGAGGCTTCTTTTTGGAGGTCGTAACGGAACTCAAAAAGGTCCTATGGCCGAGCAAGAACGAGGTGATCACCTACAGTTCAGGGGTTGTGGGAGTGGTCGTTTCCGTGGCCTTTCTGATCTGGATTCTGGACTGGACTTTTCGTACTCTGACGACCTATGTGTTGGGGCTCTATCCTCACGCTTAGCTTCGGCAAACCGGCAACCGGGAGTTGTCATAACAACGATGGATAAGCAGTGGTATGCTGTACACACGTACACAGGACAAGAAGAGAAAGTCAAGACCAATATCGAGCGAAGAATTCGCTCGGTGGGTTTGGACCACAAGATCTTCCGTGTATTAGTACCCATGGAAGAGGAGATGAAAATCCGCTCAGGTAAGAAGCGTCTGATCAAGAAGCGGGTCTTCCCGGGTTACATTCTGGTAGAGATGGTGATGGATGATGAGACGTGGTACTTCATCCGAAACACCGTGGGCGTAACCGGGTTTGTGGGACCCAGCACGAGACCCGTGCCGCTGCAACCGGAAGAAGTCGAGAATGTGCTGAAGACCCTCGGGGAGAATGTGCCGAGGGCGAAACCGGTGTGGCACAAAGGCGAAGTTATACGCGTGACTTCGGGACCTTTCACGGAGTCCACCGGCAAAATTGACGACATCAACGTAAAAGCGGAGAAACTGACGGTTATGATTTCCATTTTCGGTCGCGAGACTCCCGTCGAGTTGGACTTTGCACAGGTCGAACGCCTGTAACCGACATGCCCGAAATCGTTGGGAAACAAGGCAAAGTGGGGCTGAGAAACATTGGCTAAGAAAATTAAGGTAGTTGTAAAACTTCAGATTACCGCCGGACAGGCAAATCCGGCGCCACCGGTTGGTCCCGCTCTCGGGCAGCACGGTGTGAACATCATGGAATTCTGTAAGGCTTACAACGAGAAAACCGCCTCCATGATGGGATCCATTGTGCCGGTAGAGATCACGATTTACGCAGACCGCTCCTTCACGTTCGTCACCAAATCCTCTCCCGCGGCCGCCTTGCTCCGGCAAGCCGCCGGCGTGGAGAAAGGGTCGGCCGTCCCGAACCGGAACAAAGTGGGGAAAGTGACGGGTGAACAGATCAGGAAGATTGCAGAGACGAAGATGGCGGATCTGAATGCCTCCGACGTTGAAGCCGCAATGAGGATCATTGAAGGTACCGCACGCAGCATGGGAATTGAGGTTGTTGCGTAGCCGGGAGACTGTTTGACTTTACAGTCGAAAGGGTGAGTTGAGAATGTCCAATCACGGTAAACGCTATCGCGGCGCGGCCTCGGAAATCGACGGCTCAAAGTTATACGATGTCCCCGAGGCCTTGGCTGCGATCAAGGAAAAGGCCAACGCGAAGTTCGCAGAGTCAGTCGATGTCGTGTTCAAGATCGGCGTGGACCCCCGCAAAAGCGATCAACAGGTTAGAGGCACCATCACCTTGCCCCACGGAACGGGGAAGACCCGCAACGTCGCGGTTATCGCGAAAGGGGACAAGGCGAAAGATGCGGAGACGGCCGGGGCCGACACAATCGGGGCTGAGGACTTGGTCGAGAAGATCGATGGAGGCTGGTCCGATTTCGACGTCTTGGTGGCGACTCCGGACCAGATGAAGATTGTTAGCAGGCTTGGCAAGAAGCTCGGCCCGAGGATGCCGAATGCCAAGTCCGGCACGGTGACGATGGACATTAAGGAGACCGTCCAGGATCTGAAGCGGGGTAAGATCGAATACCGAACCGGACGAGGCGCCACGATCCAGGCGATCATCGGTAAAGTGACTTTCCCAGCGGAGAACCTCCAGGAGAATCTCGTTGCGCTGCTGGAGGCGATTGTGAGATCGAAGCCCTCCGCCGCCAAAGGTCAGTATTTGAAGGGGATCGTGCTGTCTTCCACCATGGGGCCCGGCATCAAGGTTGACCCACAAAGGGCGTTGACTTACATCAATCGGTAGGAGTGATGGATATGGCGCGACCGCAGAAAGTCGCGATTGTAGAGGACATTCGAGGGAGACTGGGCCGTGCAACCGGGGTCGTCTTGACGGATTACCGCGGCTTGACTGCCCAGGAGATGGGTCGTCTGAGACGGACGGTGCGAGAATCGGGCGCCGAATTCCAGGTCATTAAGAACACTCTGTTCAAAAGGGCCGCTGACGGAACTCAGGCGGAACCTCTCGCCTCCGATTTGTCCGGACCTCTTGCTGTCGCCTTCGGCTATGAGGACCCGGTCGACTTGACAAAGCTGGTGGCCCGGCTGGACAAAGACTACCAGAACCTCGATGTCCGGTTGGGCCTGATAGATCGACAAGTATTCAATGCAGACAAAATCACAGCCATCTCGAAACTTCCTGCGAGGCAAGACTTGTTGGGAAGTCTGGTTGGAGGGCTGCATTCACCGCTTTACGGGTTGGTTTCTACCTTGCAGGGCACTATTCAGAAACTGGTGTTTGCCCTGCAAGCAATCACAGATCAAATAGAAGGTCAGTAATCTTTGCATGATTGCATCAGAGCATGCCTGCCGGTCGCCAGATCGCGGTAGCTCAAATTTTGGAGGTGTCTGGACGTGACGAAGGAAGAATTCATATCAGCAGTGGAAAGCATGACGGTCCTCGAATTGCATGAGCTCGTCGAAGCTCTCAAGGATCGTTTTGGCGTCACTGCGGCTCCAGTTGCCGTGGCAGCCGGCCCGGCTCCGACGGCGGGAGAGGCAACCGTGGTAGAGGAGAAGACCGAATTTGACGCGGTCTTAACCGCCGTGGGGGCCAACAAGATCCAGGTCATCAAGGCCGTCCGTGAGGTGACAACCTTGGGACTCAAGGAGGCCAAGGATCTCGTGGAAGGCGCTCCTGCCCCGGTGAAAGAAGGAGTCAGCAAGGAAGAAGCGTCCAAGATTAAGGATGTTCTCGAAGCAGCCGGTGCAACGGTTGAAGTGAGATAGTTGGGGAACCCCCGACAGCGCTGTTGACGGTAAACCGTTCTCACTATTGCGGTGTGAACCCCCCAGCCCCGGGAGAGGTCATGGAATCCCTCTTCCGGGCTGGTCCCTTGGAGGGAAGGAGTACCCACGCAAGAGTGAGCGATTTGTCGTGCCTGTGGGGGGAGTACTTGGGCGTGGGTATTGCACAAACTCAACTATTGCCAGGCGAACTCTGGTTGTGCCGCGAGGAGAAGGAAAGTCAGTATGAGCAGGCGATCCAAACGCAACTCTGTGGGAACAAAAGCAAGTCAACGAATCACATTGACTCCGGTCGAGATGCCCAATCTCGTAGATCTTCAGCTACAGTCCTACGAATGGTTCCTGAGCAATGCACTCCGCGAGCTGTTCGACAACTTTTCTCCCATTGAGGACTTTACTGGTACGTTGTCTCTTGAGTTCCTCGATTACAGTCTCGGGGAACCGAAGTATGACCCAATCGAATGCCGGGATCGAGACATGACCTATGAGATGCCCTTGAAGGTCAAGGTCCGACTGGTAAACAAAGAGACGGGTGAGTTGAAGGAATCTGAGGTCTACATGGGAGAGGTCCCGTGCATGACGGAAAGAGGAACTTTTATCGTCAATGGCGCCGAACGCGTCGTAGTGAGCCAACTTGCCCGCTCCAGTGGAGTATATTTCAACGAGAATATCGACTTCACCGGAAGGTCTCTCTACACAGCGCAGATTATCCCGCGAGAGGGCGCTTGGATCGACCTTGAGACAGATGCCGCGGACATGGTGACTGTCAAGGTTGGGCAGGCCCGTCGATTCCCCATAACTACTCTTCTCCGCGCCTTCAGCGCCCTCCCCGAATCTCAACCGGATGGAGAGAAAGATGAACCGGTGAAGCCCACGGTCGCCAAGCTGGCCGGGCGGATCGTCGCAGAGACGATCGTCGAACCTGAGACCGGCGAGATTCTCGGTGAGCCGGGGCAGGTGATCGACCGGGAGAAGGCCAAAGACCTCGCCAAAATCGAGCAACTGAATTCGGTAGTCGTTCGAAAGCAACGCATCCAGTGCTCGACCACCGGGCAAGTTGTGGAGTTCTTCGGCGAACGGGAAGTGTTCGAGAAGCCCAAGAAGGAACAGTTGCTGGGGAAATGGACCCTGGAGGACTACGCAAGTCCCGAGGAAAGAAAGGTTCACGTCCGGGCCTACACGAAGATCGATGAGGATATCTCCGAATTCCTGACCCAGTTGCACCTCGATCAGATCGAGGTCATCGCGCTGCACAGGTACGTCGAGCGGTCTCTTGAGCACGACCGAGCCAAAGATGCGGACTCCGCTCTCGTGGAAGTGCACAAGTATCTTCGACCCGGAGATCCTCCCACCCAGGAGAGCGCAAGGACGCTGCTCTATTCGTATTTCTTTGACAATAAGCGTTACGATCTTGGCCGCGTAGGCCGGTTTAAAATGAACTCGAAGTTGGGGCTGAGCGTTCCTCCCGAGGTCCACACAATCACCCTGGACGACCTGGTCGGAATCATCCACTATATCCTGTTCCTTGACAGCGGGGAAGGGGAGATCGATGACATCGACCACCTGCAGAACAAACGTGTTCGCGCCGTGGGAGAACTGTTGCAGGACCACCTGCGAAGCGGGTTCTTGCGCATGGAACGAGTGGCAAGGGAGAGGATGACCAGCCTTGAGCGGGACAGCATCACGGCCCAGGCTGTGATCAGCATCAAACCCATCACGGCTGCCATGAGAAGTTTCTTTGGCAGCGGCCAGTTGTCTCAGTTTATGGACCAGAACAACCCCCTGGCCGAGTTGACCCACAAGCGCCGCCTTAGCGCCTTGGGGCCGGGTGGGTTGAGCCGCCAGAGCGCCAAGCTGGAGGTCCGCGATGTTCACCATTCACACTACGGACGGATCTGTCCCATTGAGACCCCTGAGGGTCCCAATATCGGACTGATCGGGTCACTCGCAACTCTGGCCCGGGTCAACGAGTTTGGATTCATTGAGTCCCCTTACCGTAAAGTGATCGAGGGGCGAGTCACCAACGAGACCATTTACCTCACGGCTCAAGATGAAACCAACGTCCATATTGCACCGGCCAACACTCCCATTAGCGACAGCGGCGGGTTTATGGAGCCACAAGTACAGGTGCGTCTCGGGAAGGCGCACCCCATCGTCCCGGTGAAAGATGTCGAGTATATGGATGTCTCACCTCTGCAGCTCTTCAGCGTCGCGACCAGCATGATTCCTTTCTTGGAGAACGACGACGCCAACAGGGCTTTGATGGGGTCGAACATGCAACGTCAAGCCGTCCCACTGGTGCGGCCTTCGGCGCCCCTGGTCAAGACAGGCATTGAAGATCGGGTGGCTATCGACTCCGGGGCAATCATCGTCGCAGAGGCTGCTGGGATCGTTCGAGAGGCCGACGCTAAACGCATCGTGGTCGAGAGCTATGACGGAGAGCAGTTTTCCTATGTTCTCCAGACCTTTGTTCGCAGCAACCAGGCTTCCTGCATTCACCAGCGTGCCCGGGTGACGAAAGGTCAGCGTGTTCGCCCCGGAGACGTTCTCGCCGACGGCACGGCCACCGAGAACGGAGAGTTGGCTCTCGGTCAGAATCTGCTGGCGGCGTTCATGCTATGGGAAGGCTTCAACTATGAAGACGCTATCATCGTGAGCGAACGGGTCGCTCGAGATGATCTGTTGTCCTCCATCCATATCGAGCGTTACGAATGTGAGGCTCGGGAAACCAAGCTGGGTCCCGAAGAGATCACTCGTGACATTCCCAACGTGGGCGAAGAAATGCTCAAAAACCTTGATGACAACGGAATCGTTCGATTGGGCGCAGAGGTCAAAGCGGAAGACATCCTGGTGGGGAAGGTCGCTCCGAAGAGCCAGGGCGAATTGACCGCCGAGGAGCGGCTGGTCATCGCCATCTTCGGCAAAAAGGCCGAAGAGATGCGGGACGCCTCATTGCGGGTTTCCCACGGCGAAAGCGGAGTTGTCGTAGACGTGAGAATCTTCTCTCGCTACAAGTACAACTGCAAGCGATGCGACGTGACTTTCGATCTGCTGAAAAACCACGAAAGGATGGAGTGCGAGCGCTGCGGAGGTCCTCTGGACCGACAGCCGGGCGACGAGCTTCGTCCGGGGACGAACCACCTCGTCCGCGTGTACGTCGCCCAACGACGGAAAGTGATGGAAGGCGACAAGCTCGCCGGACGGCACGGAAACAAGGGCGTCATCTCGCGAATTCTTCCCGACGAAGATATGCCGTTCCTCCCGGATGGCAGACAGGTGGACCTCCTTCTCAACCCCCTGGGTGTTCCTTCACGGATGAACATTGGACAAGTGCTGGAAATGCACTTGGGCTTGGTGGGTGAGGAGTTGGGGCTTTCCTGCGTGAACCCGATTTTCCAGGGATCCCGGGAGGATGAGATCCTTCAGGGGCTGAAGACAATAGCGGACCGGTGGCGCAAACAGTCCCTGGTGCGGTATGTCAAGTCCGAGTTGGGGCTCCTTCTGGACCGCCCTCTCGACACGATGACGATTGAACAAGTGGAAGACGAACTACTCGAGGCAGTGAGGCAGGTTCCCGAAGAATTCCTGAGTGAGCTTTCGGAGGCGGTCGCCGTGGAACTCACCGGTTGGGACGAAGCCAAGACACCTGAGGAACGAGCGTCGCATGTGGCGGAACGCATCAAAGAGATTGCCTACAAACGAGTGGGGTACGATCCTGAATCCGGCAAGTCCCAACTTCGGGACGGCCGTACTGGAGAGTTCTTTAACCAGGCAGTGGCCATCGGACAGATGTACATGCTCAAACTGGCTCATCTGGTTGAAGACAAGATCCATGCGCGGTCAACAGGACCTTACTCGCTTGTGACGCAACAGCCGTTGGGTGGGAAGGCCCAGTTTGGCGGTCAGCGGTTCGGGGAGATGGAAGTATGGGCCTTGGAGGCCTATGGCGCCGCTCACACGCTTCAGGAGATCCTGACCATTAAATCGGATGATGTCCTGGGACGAGTAAAGACCTATGAGTCGATCGTCAAAGGCGAGTGTGTGCTCGAACCGGGAATCCCGGAGTCGTTCAAGATTCTGGTGAAGGAACTCCAGAGCCTGGCCCTGCAGGTGACAGTGGAGTCTGACGGACAGACAATGGAACTCCGGGACGTCGAAGACGAGGGCGCAGAACCTGGCGCCTCGATGGGACGGGATAGGAGGTAGCAATCATGCCCAATGGTGGACAGTTTGACATTCTGAAAATCGCTATTGCCTCCCCCCAGGAGGTGCGCGCCTGGTCCAGGGGAGAGGTCAAGAAACCGGAAACGATCAATTACCGCACATTCAAACCCGAGCGCGACGGTTTGTTCTGCGAACGCATCTTCGGACCTACCAAAGACTGGGAATGCCATTGCGGCAAGTACAAAAAGGTCAAGTTCAAGGGGATCATCTGCGACCGCTGCGGTGTGGAAGTGACCCGTGCAAAGGTCCGTCGCCGCCGGATGGGGCACATCGAGCTTGCGGCTCCCGTTGCCCATATTTGGTATGTCAAGGGAGTGCCCAGCCCCATCGCTCTCCTCCTTGATATGTCCCCCCGAAACGTTGAAAAAGTTCTCTATTTTGCCTCGTACGTTGTGACTCGCGCAAACACCGGGGAGATCACCCGAAGCCTGGCGGCCATCCGAGACGCGGTTGTGCTTGAGATTGAGGAGATACACGCGGCCGCACAGGTGGCCATGAACCAGCTTCGCCGGGATATCACCGAGCTTGAGCGAAAAATCGCCGAAGGCACCTCGGAGATCCCGGAAGAGGAGCTTGAGATCCACCGGAAGCGGATCTTGGAGGACGTAGCCGCCGAGGAATCCGCGGCTTTGGAGAGGCGGAAAGAGCTTGAAGACGCCCTGAGCCTCTTGTCTCAGTTGGAAGTGAAGAAGCTTATCACCGATCCGGAATTCCGAGGCCTTCAAAAGCTGATCGAGGCAGCGAACCGAAAAACTGGAAAAGGCTTCGATAAGCTCTTCAAGGTAGGACTGGGCGCCGCGGCGGTCAAGGAATTACTTGAGCACATCGATCTCGAAAAGCAGAGCCGTGAGCTGAAGAAGAGTATCCAGGAAACCACCGGAGCGAGGAGGGCGCGCTCCATCAAGCGGCTTGAGGTTGTGGAGTCTTTCCGCAAGTCGAAGAACCGGCCCGAGTGGATGGTCCTGGAGGTGATCCCGGTGATGCCGCCGGAGCTTCGTCCCATGGTGCAGCTTGACGGTGGACGGTTCGCGACGTCGGACCTGAATGATCTCTATCGCCGCATCATTAACCGGAACAACCGGCTGAAGCGCATCATCGAGATCAAAGCCCCCGAGTCCATTGTCAACCACGAAAAACGCTTGCTGCAGGAAGCTGTGGACGCGCTCATCGACAACAGCCGTCGAAGCCGACCCGTCACGGGAACGAATGGACGGCCTCTGAAGTCCCTCAGCGATCTGCTGAAAGGCAAAGAGGGCCGGTTCCGGAAGAACCTGTTGGGCAAACGGGTCGACTATTCGGGGCGTTCCGTTATCGTCGTGGGTCCTCACCTGCGTCTGGATCAGTGCGGTCTGCCCAAAGAGATGGCCCTTGAGTTGTTCAAGCCCTTCGTCATGAAACGGCTCGTGGAGAAAGGCTTTACCACCAACATCAAGACAGCCAAACGAATGGTGGATCGTCTCAAGACTGAAGTCTGGGATGCCCTGGAGGAGGTCATCAAAGACCATCCTATTCTGTTGAACCGGGCCCCGACGCTGCACCGGCTGGGGATTCAGGGCTTTCAGCCGATCCTCATCGACGGCAAAGCAATCCAGATTCATCCCTTGGTTTGCCCAGCCTTCAATGCCGACTTCGACGGAGACCAGATGGCCGTGCATGTGCCTCTGTTCCCTCCGGCCCAGGCGGAAGTTCGTGTGCTTATGATGTCTACGAACAACCTGTTTTCGCCCGCGGACGGCCGTCCGGTAATGAGCCCAGAGTACGACATCGTGCTGGGCTGTTACTACATGACTCAGACTTCCGAGTCGGAAATGGCTCAGTTGGGTGCGAGCAAGGTTTACGCGAGCACCGAGGAGGCCCAGCTCGCGTACGAACTGGGTGAACTGGACCTGCACGCCCAGATCAAACTGCGAAGGCAGCCCGGCGACCGGGAGTACCTTGAGACAACCGTAGGACGCCTGATCTTTAATGATTACATGCCTGAAGGCCTGGGCTACATCAATGATGTCATGGACAAATCCGCCCTGCGGAAGTTGATTGCCAGGTGCCATGAGCTACTCGGCAATCAAGCGACCGTCGAGTTGTTGGACAGCATCAAGAAGGTTGGGTTTACCTTCGCCACCCGTGCAGGATTGAGCATTTCTCTCATGGACATGGATATTCCTGGTTCTCGGGATGCCATCATCAAAAGAACCGAAGACTCTGTGACTCGCATCAACAGAGACTTCGGGCGCGGGGTGATTACTGCCGGGGAACGCGAACAGAGGGTCTGCGAGCTTTGGATCAGAGCCTCGGAGGAGATCGGGGACGCGATCCTGAACAATATCGACCGGTTCAATCCGCTTTATATGATGGCGAATTCCGGCGCTCGAGGAAGTATCAAGCAGATTTCTCAGATCGCGGGAATGCGCGGACTCATGGCGGAGCCTTCGGGACGCTTTATCGAAGACCTCCCCATCAAGCACAACTTCCATGAGGGACTTACACTGCTGGAGTACTTTATCTCCACCCACGGGGCTCGAAAAGGTCTCGCTGACACCGCCCTTCGTACGGCGGATGCCGGATATCTGACCCGCCGTTTAGTGGACGTTTCGCAGGACGTGATTATACGAAACATCGACTGCGGCACAACCCACGGCATTGAGGTCGGGAAGATTGTACAGGGCGGAGAAGTCATCGAGGGGCTGGCAAACCGGATTTGGGGCCGGGTCGCTCTTGAAAACATCAAGCACCCGCAGACCGGCCGTGTCCTTGTGAAGCGCGGTGACGAGATCACACCTCCAGATTCACATCTGATCGAAGAAGCCGGTGTTTCCAGAGTCAAGATACGCAGCGTGATGACTTGCGACGCCCCTCAGGGGGTTTGCGCGAAATGCTACGGGAGAGACCTGTCTTCGGGGCGATCTGTGGAAATGGGGGAAGCCGTTGGGATTATTGCTGCCCAGTCCATCGGTGAGCCTGGAACGCAGCTAACCATGCGCACGTTCCATCTGGGAGGCGTCGCCGGACAATACCTTACCGGCGTCGCCGAAGTGAAGAAGCGGAAACAGGAGGCGCTGCGTGGGCTCTACAAGGATGTCGAGAAAGGTCTGGTTCGACTGGGCGGGGCAGAAATAGCCGAAACTGAACAGGAACAGAAGCGAGCCGTCCAGAAAATGCTGAAGGTGCTGGAGGAATCGGTTCGCGGGTTGCTCCGCGTCGTGGAGTTGTTTGAGGCACGTAACCCCAAAGGCTTGGCCATTATCAGCGATACGGACGGGCAAGTCGTGGATATCGAGACCAAAGGCATGCGGCAGGTCATTATCCACTCGGAGCAGCCCGTAGATCCGGGGGATCAACTGGTAGGGTACCGGCTCGCGGAAGCCGCCATCAACAAGCGCACCGGTAAAGTCGTCGCGGAGGCAGGTACCGAAGTCGGGGAGAAGGTCCTCGACGCGCTGAAGAAGGCCGCCATCAAAACGGTGACGTTGCGTATCGACTACTTGGTGCCTTACCGGGGCTACCTCGAAGTTGAAGTGGGCGACCAAGTGAGTGCTGGCGATCGCTTGACGGAGGGTCCCTTGTATCCTCAGAAGGTTCTTGAACTCAAAGGTGTTTCTGGAGTCCAGGAGTACATGGTTGCCGAGATCCAGAAAGTATACAAAAGCCAAGGCGTTGACATTAACGATAAGCACGTGGAAGTGATTGTGCGTCAGATGCTGCGCAAGCGGAAGATCCTGGAGTCGGGAGATACCGAGATGTTGCCCGGTCAGATTGTGGATCGATTTGATTTCGAGCACGAAAATACCCGAGTGCGAGAGCAGGGAGGACAGGAGGCGACGGCGGCCTACGTGCTCCTCGGCATCACCGAATCGGCCCTTGGAACTGAGAGCTTCCTGTCGGCAGCCTCCTTCCAGAAGACAACCAAGGTCCTGACGGAGGCGGCGACCAAAGGCAAGGAAGACAGGCTTGTCGGCCTGAAAGAGAACGTGATCATTGGGCGACTTGTCCCGGCGGGCACAGGTTTCAGGGATTACAGCGATCCGAGCATCCTGGTTCAACACGGGCATGACTTGTTCGAAGAGGTGCCGTTCTCCGATGTAGGTGAAACAGAGCCTGACCTCGAGGTTGAGGAATCTGCCTCCATTGCCGCAGAGGAATAGGAAAAAAGTGGGCTGGTCGTTGACGCATCGTAGATAACGTGCTAAAATGCCGTGCTTGTGTCCAGAGGATAGACGGCCACAATAATGAGAAGAATAACCGTTCAGTTCTCCGACATCGTAACCAAGGGGAGGGTTGTCCTGTAAGCGCTTCTCTGGCAGAAAGGGAGTAATCCACGGAAGCCAGCGTCAAAGCAAGAGGACAGTCACCTTTGCCCCTCCCTGCTTATTCGGAGGGGCAAAGTTTGTTTGGGGCACCCTGTGATTCTTGATTGTCACGCCGACCTTCTGGCAGACAAAGGTGTTTCATTTCGGGGAAACCCGAGAACAGAGAGATGTACTATACGGAAGAGGTGTGTAAACAAGTGCCGACCATCAGCCAATTGGTTCGGAAGGGACGACAGAGAGTCCGCAAGAAAAGCAAGACAACCGCGTTCAAGGAATTGTACAACTCCCATACCGGACGAGCGTCCATGCGGAATGTGGCGCCTCAGATGAAAGGCGTCTGCCTGCTCGTCAAGACTGACACACCCAAGAAGCCGAACTCCGCCTTGCGGGCCAAAGCGCGAGTGCGCTTAAGCAATCGGCGTGAGGTTACTGCCTATATTCCTGGAGAGGGGCACAATCTGCAGGAACACTCGGTTGTGCTGGTCCGGGGAGGACGGGTCAAGGACATGCCAGGCATAAAGTACAAAATCGTGCGTGGCACCCTGGACTGCGCCGGAGTCAACAATCGCAAGAAAGCGCGCTCCAAATACGGAGCGAAGAAACCCAAGTCGTAACGACCTTCGGGTCAAGCCTGTTTTCGGAGGACTCAATGCCACGCAAGGGATCCATTCCGCGTAAACCCCTTTCACCGGATCCGGTGCTGGGGAGCAAGCTCGTAACGCGGTTCATCAACAAGCTGATGCTGGATGGGAAGAAATCGCGCGCAGAAGAGATTTTTTACGGCGCGATGGTTACCATCGAGGAGAAGACGCAGAAGAATCCACTCGACGTATTCCAGTCGGCGATGAAAAACGTCATCCCGGTTCTGGAAGTGCGATCACGCAGGGTCGGAGGCGCCACGTATCAGATTCCTGTAGAAGTGCGGGCAGATAGGAAGGTGGCTCTCGCGATTCGATGGATGATTCGCCATGCCAGGGAGCGAAATGAGAAAACGATGCAACAGCGCCTGGCCAACGAATTGATGGACGCCGCCCAGGGGCGCGGAGGCGCGGTCAAAAGACGGGAAGACACCTACAAGATGGCCGAGGCGAACAAGGCCTTCGCTCACTATCGCTGGTAGTCTGGGCACGGAACCCCTTCGCTGTCTTCTGGTTGGTGGTAACGAAAGTCACAACGGATTCTCTTGACCAGTTGGCGTCTCTTTTGTGCGCCTGACGTAGGTTTTCGGTTTAAGTTTGGAGCGTAATCGTGGAAAGCAATACAGACCTGAGACGAACTCGAAATATCGGGATTGCAGCACATATTGACGCCGGCAAAACGACCACGACCGAGCGGATTCTCTTCTACACCGGTCGAGTCCACCGTATCGGGGAGGTGGATGACGGCGCGGCTACCATGGACTGGATGGCTCAGGAGCAAGAGCGAGGCATCACGATTACGTCGGCTGCAACCACTTGCATGTGGCGCGATCATCGAATCAACATCATAGATACCCCCGGCCACGTGGATTTCACGATGGAGGTAGAGCGGTCCCTACGAGTGTTGGATGGAGTCGTGGCGGTCTTCTGCGCGGTGGGAGGAGTGCAGCCGCAGTCAGAGACAGTTTGGCGACAGGCGAACCGCTATGGTGTCCCCCGGATCGCTTACGTGAACAAGATGGACCGAACCGGCGCGGATTTCCATAACGTGCTCCACCAGATCAGAGACCGCCTGGGAGCGAATGCCCTCGCTTTGCAGCTTCCCGTTGGCGCGGAGGATCAGTTCGAAGGGGTTGTCGATCTGATCGCGATGCAGTCGATCATCTACACCGATGATCTTGGCGCCACCAGCGAAGTGACGGAAATCCCGGAAAGGCTGCGTGAAGTGGCTTTAGCATTTAGGAAGCACCTGGTGGAAACAGTGGCCGAATTCGATGACGATCTTATGGAGAAATACTTCGAAGAAGGCGACCTTTCCCCGGAGGACTTAAAGACAGCCATCCGAAGGGCCACTTTGCAGAACGAGTTGGTGCCAGTCATTTGCGGCGCTTCGTATCGCAACCGCGGGGTGCAGCCGATGCTGGATGCCATCGTTGACTTCCTCCCCTCCCCTCTGGATGTCCCCAATGTCGTCGGCGTAAACCCGAAGACAGATGAAATGGTAAGCCGATCCGTTTCCGAGGAAGATCCTTTCTCAGCTCTCGCATTCAAGATTATGTCCGATCCTTACGTCGGCAAGCTCACCTATTTCCGTGTCTACTCTGGTAAAGTCGTTCGCGGCGACTATGTCCATAACCCGGTCCGCGACTGCCGCGAACGGCTGGGGCGCATCTTGCGGATGCACGCCAACCGACGCGAGGAAGTCAACGAGGTCTTTGCTGGAGACATCGTGGCTGGAGTCGGACTGCGCGACACAAGGACCGGTGACACCTTGTGCGATGAGGACAGCCAGATCGTTCTGGAATCCATCGATTTCCCGGAGCCGGTGATCTTTGTCGCGATCGAACCCAAGAGTAAGGCGGACGAAGAGAAACTGATGGCTTCACTCATGAAGTTGCAGGTGGAAGACCCCTCTCTCAAGGTTCGGACAGATGCGGAAACGGGCCAGACGATTGTCGCCGGCATGGGTGAGCTTCACCTGGAGATCATCGTCGATCGGATGTTGCGAGAGTTCAGCGTCGGCGCCAGTGTGGGGCGTCCCCAGGTTGCCTACAAAGAAACCATCACCCGTCCCGCCAAAGGGGAAGGGAAGTTTATCCGACAAACCGGCGGACGGGGCCAATACGGTCATGTGGTTGTGGAAGTTGAACCCATGGAACCTGGAAGCGGGTTCTTGTTTGAGAATGGCATCGTGGGCGGTGTCATTCCCAAGGAATACATTTCCTCTGTCGAAGCTGGCTTCAAGGATGCTCTCGATGCCGGGGTATCCGCCGGTTACCCGATGATTGACGTGAAAGCACGGGTCGTTGACGGCTCCTATCACGAGGTTGATTCTTCGGAAATCGCCTTCAAGGTCGCCGCGTCCATGGCCCTCAAGGATGCTGTACGAAGGGCCCATCCTGTCATCAAGGAACCCATCATGCGGCTGGAGGTCGTCACCCCCATCGACTACATGGGCGACGTGATCGGCGATCTGAATTCGCGGCGCGGACGCATCGAGAACATGCGGCCAACCTCCGGGAACACGCAGACCATCCGGGCACAGGTGCCGCTGGCGGAGGTTTTCGGTTACGCGACCTCTATGCGCTCCTTGTCCCAGGGCCGGGCTACCTACTCGATGGAGCCCTCGCACTACGAGGAAGTGCCCCAGAACACAGCGGAAGTTCTTGTTGCCCGGGTGAAGGGTGAGTTGGTGCATCACGCGCACAATTGAGCAGAACCAGAGACAATGAGTCACGGAGGAAATCAGTAAATGGCCAAGGCAAAATTTCAGCGGACGAAGCCGCACGTGAACGTAGGCACGATCGGACACGTAGACCACGGGAAGACGACCTTGACGAGTGCGATCACGAAGCATCTGGCGTCGAAGGGTCAGGCTCAGTTTAAGAGTTATGACGAGATCGACTCGGCTCCGGAGGAGCGGGAGCGCGGGATCACGATAGCGACGGCGCACGTGGAGTATGAGACGGGGAACCGTCATTATGCACACGTGGACTGTCCGGGACATGCGGACTACGTGAAGAACATGATCACGGGAGCGGCCCAGATGGACGGAGCGGTCCTGGTGGTATCGGCGGCGGATGGTCCGATGCCACAGACGCGGGAGCACATTTTGCTGGCGCGTCAGGTGGGTGTTCCTTACATTATCGTGTTTTTGAACAAGGTGGACATGGTTGATGACCCGGAGTTGATCGAGTTGGTGGAGCTTGAGGTCCGGGAATTGCTGAGCAAGTACGAGTATCCCGGGGAGGAGCTACCGGTGATTCCGGGTTCGGCGTTGAAGGCGATGCAAAGCGACGATGCGGACAGCGACGAGGCGAAGTGCGTATGGCAGTTGATGGAGGCGGTGGATGCGTATGTTCCGACTCCTGAGCGGGACGTGGACAAGCCGTTTTTGATGAGCGTGGAGGATGTCTTCACGATATCGGGTCGGGGGACGGTGCCGACGGGACGGGTTGAGCGCGGGGTGTTGAACCGCGGGGAAGAGGTAGAGATCGTGGGTTTACAGCCGCAGGCTCGCAAGACGGTGGTGACGGACATTGAGATGTTCCGCAAGTCTTTGGAGAGTGCTCAGGCAGGGGACAACGTAGGGTTATTATTGCGCGGTGTAGAGCGGGACGACGTGGAGCGGGGTCAGGTGATAGCGAAGCCTGGGAGCATCAAGCCGCACACGAAGTTTGATGCGGAGGTCTACGTGTTGAGCAAGGAAGAAGGGGGACGACACACGCCCTTTTTCAACGGATACCGGCCGCAGTTTTATTTTCGGACGACGGACGTGACGGGATTGGTGACGTTGCCGGAGGGCGTGGAGATGGTGATGCCGGGAGACAACATTCGGGTGTCGATTGAGTTGATCCAGCCGATAGCGACCGAAGAAGGGCTACGGTTTGCGATCCGGGAAGGCGGTCGTACCGTCGGCGCCGGCGTTGTCACCAAGATCAACGAGTGAAGG
>JACQGJ010000172.1 GCA_016199605.1 Armatimonadota bacterium
ACCTTGGACTGCGCCCCGGTAACACCCGTGCGGGAGACGCAGTAGATAAAGCCGCTGGTCTGCTCACTGACGATACGCATCCGATCCCGCGTGCTGGTCGGCGACAAAAGGAACACGGTGTCAACGTCGTTCCTTCGCGCGGCGGCGATCCACTCCTGTCCTTCTTCCGGTGGCAGATCGGTGATGATCACGCCATCCGCTCCCTTCGCGGCACACTCCCCTGCGAAGCGCGACAGGCCAAACTGCATCACGGGGTTGTAGTAGGTCATCAGGACGATTGGCACTTGGGATTTCTGGCGCAAGCGCGCGACTGATTCCAGAACGGTCTCGATCGTGATGCCATGCCGGAGAGCTCGTTCGGAGGAGTGCTGGATCGTCTTCCCATCCGCCAGGGGATCGGTGAAGGGGATCCCCAGCTCCACGGCGTCGACGCCGGCTTTGTCCATCTCCAGAACGAGCCTTTCGGTGGTCTGAAGGTCGGGATCACCCGCGGTGATAAAGCAGATCAGGCCCGCTTCACCATTGTCTTTAAGCTTGTCGAATTGCCGAGAGAGTCGAGTCATTGGTGCTCCCTGTGTGATTAAGAACTCGTCCAACAATAACACCGCGTCCAATCTGGAGCAAAATACCAGAATCACAGCCAGACTCCCGTCGAAAACGCGGAGTTGTTCTTGGACGAGTTCTAAGTGCCCGGCGGTTCAGTCCTGCTTGCCCAGCGCCGCTCCTACCGTATTCACGTCCTTGTCCCCCCGCCCCGACAGGTTCACAAGAAGGATCCGATCCTTCCCCATCTTCGGGGCCAGTTTGGCTGCTTGGGCAAGGGCGTGAGACGGCTCCAGAGCAGGGATGATTCCCTCGGTTTCGCAGAGCAGCTTGAACGCGTCCAGAGCCTCTCGGTCGGTGATGCCGACGTATTGCGCGCGGCCCGTATCTTTCAAATGGGAGTGCTCGGGGCCGACTCCCGGATAGTCCAGTCCGGCAGAGATAGAGTGGGTCGGCAGGATCTGGCCATGCTGGTCTTGCAGCAGATAGCTGAGAGCGCCGTGCAGCACCCCTTTTGTTCCTTTCACCAGCGTGGCGGCATGGGCGCCGCTGTTGAGCCCGCGCCCCGCAGCTTCGACCCCGAGGAGGGCTGTTTGTTCATCCCGGAGAAACGCATGGAACAGGCCCATCGCGTTGCTGCCGCCACCCACACAGGCAAGGACGACATCAGGCATCCGTCCTTCCTTTTTGAGTATCTGTCGCCGGGCTTCCTGCCCAATAATCGACTGGAAATCCCGCACCATCATCGGATACGGATGAGCGCCTGCCACCGAGCCGATGATATAGTGAGTGTGGCCGACGTTTGTCACCCAGTCCCGAAAGGCCTCATTCATCGCATCCTTCAGGGTCTTGCTGCCCGCAGTGACGGTGACCACTCGCGCGCCCAGCAACTCCATGCGGAAGACGTTCAGGGCCTGCCGAACGGTGTCCTCTTCGCCCATGTAGACTTCACAGTCAAAGCCGAAAAGCGCCGCTACAGTGGCGGTCGCGACACCGTGTTGTCCCGCTCCGGTTTCGGCAATCACCCGCGGTTTCTTCATCCGTTTGGCCAGCAACGCCTGACCAAGGGTGTTGTTGAGCTTGTGAGCGCCGGTATGGAGAAGATCCTCACGCTTCAGGTATATCTTCGCTCCTCCCAGCCGCTTTGTAAGCGAGCGCGCAAAGTAAAGCGGAGTCGGTCGTCCTGCATAGTCGGACAGCAACTCCTTGAGCTCGGCACGAAACTTCGCATCGCGCTTTGCCTTCTGGTATTCCTCTTCCAACTGCTGGAGAGGGAGCATTAAGGTTTCCGGGACGTACTGTCCGCCGAACTCGCCGAAATGTCCGTGTCGATCAGGTAGCATTCAGTCTTCTTCCCCCAGTAACTCCGCAATCTTCCGCGGGACGCTCTCCGCCCGGATCAACGATTCGCCGACGAGGATGGCGTTCACCCCCGCCTCCTCAAGGCGGCTGACATCCTCTCGCGTTTTGATGCCGCTCTCGCTGACCACTATCACATCCTCTGGAATCTGGTCTCGCAGGTCCAAAGTTGTGTTCAGATCTACCTTGAAGGATTGCAGATCCCGGTTGTTGATACCCAGGATTCGCGCGCCCACCCCCAAGCCGGTACGCAGCTCTTCAAGAGTGTGAACTTCTACAAGCGCCGCCATTTCCAGTTCATGACAGAGGGCCAGCAGACGACCGAGACGATCGCCTGGCAGCACGGCTACGATGAGAAGAACGGCATCCGCTCCCCACGCCCGGGCTTCCCAGACCTGGTAGTCATCGAAGAGGAAATCCTTCCGAAGACAAGGTTTCCGGGTGATGGCCCCCGCAGCCTTCAAGGTCTCCGGGCTCCCCTGGAAAAATGGTTGGTCCGTCAGAATGGAAATCGCGTCCGCTCCGCTGCCGTCATATTCGGCGATGTAATGCAGCGGATCGAAGTCCGGCCGGAAAATGCCCTTCGAGGGCGAAGCCTTCTTCACCTCCGCGATGAGATGCATCCGACGCTCCGTCCTCAACGCTCGGGCGAAGTCTCGAGGTGGCGCTGCTGCCCGCGCCGCCAACTTCACCTGGTCCACGGGAAGCCGCTCCCTTGCCTCCTGGACTTCGGCGCGTTTGACCTCCATGATCTCGTCAAGAACGGTTCCGGAAGTCAGTGTCTCCGCACGGCTCGTAGCCCCGTTGGCTTTCATGGTGCGTCCGACGAGACGCTCTTCGCGAAACCGGTCCATTGGTCCAACTTCGCGGAAGCCCTCCCGGAAGTCACAGACTCACGGGCCTGGTCCATCCCCTCAGCGAGGGTCTGCGCGCCCCCCCCGGCAACGATAGCGGCGGAGGCATTCATCAAGGTCACATCGAGGGCCGGACCGGGATTCCCCTTCAGCACGTCCCTTATGAGACCGGCATTCACTTCCGCCGTCCCCCCCGCAACCGTTGTTCGGTCGGCTCGCTCGACGCCGAAATCCTCCGGGGTGACCTCATAGGTCTTCATATCACCGTCGCTCACCTCTGCGACGACGGTTGAGGAGGAAAGCGAAATCTCGTCAACACCGTCCTTGCCATGGACAACGAACGCCCGCCGTGCCCCAAGCCTCAGCAGCACCTGGGCTATAGGGTTTACGAGGTCCGCTGCGTATACCCCCACGACTTGAGCGTCAGCCCCGGCAGGATTGGTGAGAGGCCCGAGCAAGTTAAACACTGTCCGCACCCCCATCTCCCTGCGAGGACCGACCGCATGTTTCATCGCCGGATGAAACGCGGGGGCGAACAGAAAGGCGATGCCTACCTCCTCCAGGCATTGCCCCACGGCTTCCGGTGGAAGGTCAAGCCTGAGTCCCAAGGCTTCGAGGACGTCCGCGCTGCCACATTTACTGGAGACGGAACGGTTGCCATGTTTGGCTATGGCGACCCCCGCGCCTGCGGCCACCACCGCTGCTGCTGTCGAGATGTTGAACGTACCTGTTCCATCTCCCCCTGTCCCACAT
Source organism: Armatimonadota bacterium (assembly GCA_016199605.1). Classification (GTDB taxonomy): domain Bacteria; phylum Armatimonadota; class Abditibacteriia; order CG2-30-59-28; family CG2-30-59-28; genus JACQGJ01. The sequence continues at coordinate 3,510 of JACQGJ010000172.1, forward strand.
GTATCCACGAGGGGAGAACGAGACGACCTGACGGGGATGACTTTGTCCCTCATGGCGCGGGCAAATCCTGTGATCTCGTCCACCGTCTCGCCTTTCATCCGCAAGGCGATTAGGAAGCCCGCAATCTGACTTTCCGTCGCTTCGCCGGACATGATACGACTCATAACGTCATAGGCCTCGGCTTCGGAGAGGTCGTTGCGCTCGATGACTTTTCGCAGAACAGTTTGCATCATGCCTTCAAGAAATTCCTCAGCAAATCCTTGCCGACCCTGGTCAAGATCGACTCGGGGTGAAACTGGACTCCCTCGACCCTGAAATTCCGGTGACGAACTCCCATGATCTCACCGACATCCGTTTCAGCCGAGACCTCGAGGCAAGCCGGCAACGAGCTTCTTTCGATGATCAGTGAATGGTACCGGGTCGCCTCGAACGGATTGGGCAGGTTCTCGTAAAGGGTCCGGCCGTCGTGGTGGATCATCGAGGTCTTCCCGTGCATCAACCGGTCCGCTCGAATTACCCTCCCTCCAAAAGCCTGCCCAATGCTCTGATGACCCAGGCATACCCCCAGAAGGGGGATTTCTCCGGCAAAACGCTGGACCAGTTCTACGGAAATTCCCGCCTCGGTGGGCGTACACGGGCCCGGGGAAATGATGAGAAAGTCAGGTCTTTCGTCGGCAATTTCGTCCAAGCTGATCTTATCATTGCGATGGACTTGTAACTCCTGCCCCATCTCGCCGAGGTATTGGACGAGATTGTAGGTAAACGAATCATAGTTGTCAATCATGAGGATCATTCCAACCCCGCCTCCGCCATCTCGATCGCGCGAAGCAAGGCCCTGGCCTTGTTCATGGTTTCGTCGTATTCTCGTTCCGGCACGGAGTCCGCAACGATGCCCGCGCCAGCCTGGACGTAAGCCGTGTCTCCTTTGATGACAATGGTGCGGATGGTAATACACGTATCCATGTTCCCGGAGAACCCAAAGTAGCCGATTGCTCCCGCATAGGGACCTCGCCGGGTTGGTTCCAGTTCATCGATGATCTCCATGGCCCTGATCTTCGGAGCGCCCGAAACGGTTCCCGCGGGGAAGCACGCCCGGAGAACGTCGAACTGGGTGCATTCCGGTTTCAACGTTCCAACCACGTCGGAGTAAATGTGCATGACATGAGAGTAACGCTCGATCTGCATCAGTTCCGTGGGTCGGACGCTCCCATTGACACAGACACGACCAATGTCGTTGCGCCCCAGGTCCACCAGCATGATATGCTCGGCCAACTCTTTCGCGTCTGCGAGAAGCTCTTGCTCAAGGGCTCGGTCTTCCTCAGCATCCTTTCCCCTTCGCCGCGTGCCTGCGAGGGGTCGAGTCCGCACCAGGCCCCTGTCTTCGGTAACCAGGATCTCCGGCGAAGAGCCGATGAGGTTCAGATCATCAAAGGCCAGGAAAAACATGTAAGGCGAGGGGTTGACCGACCGCAGTGCTCGATACACGTCGAACCGGTCCGTCGTGAGCTTGACTGAGAGGCGCTGCGAAAGCACCACCTGAAAAACATCGCCCGCAGCAATATATTCCTTCGATTTCAGTACCGCGTCTTCGAAGGCATCCTTGGAGAAGTTGGAGACGAATCGGGCGGGCGACCCGGCCGCCTCGACTCGGGAGAACTGGTTTCTTGCCAAAGGAGCCCGGAGCTGCTCCACAACCGAATCAATGTTGTGCAGCGCCTCCTCATACGCCTGCTCGGGGTCGTTCCGGACCAGAGCGTTGGCGATCACCTTGATCCTGTGCTTGACGTGATCAAAAATCAGGACGGTATCTGCAAGGAGGAACTGCGAATCAGGCAGGTCCAGATCATCGAGGGCCTCCTCCGGCAGGTCCTCGAAAAAATGGACCATGTCGTATCCCAGATAGCCAACCGCGCCTCCGCAAAACCGGGGTAAGTCCGCGCCGCCGCCCAAGGGAGCAACGAATCGGTATTGGCTCATCAACTCGTCGATTACGTGCAAAGGATCTTCGCCGTCTTTCAACGTTCGCTTCGAGGTGATACCGTTTTCCTCGAGAGTCACCTCGCGTCCTTTGCTCTTGATCACCAGCCTGGGGGATACTCCGATGAAGGAGTACCTGGCGAGGTTCTCTCCGCCCTCCACGCTTTCGAGTAGAAAAGCGTAGCGCCCTGCCAGCCGCCTTTGCTCGACCCGGCTGCAGTCGCCGGCGGCGTGGAGTTTCTTAAAAGCTGACACCGGTGTTTCCATGTCTGCGAGCAACTCACGGTAGACCGGAATCAGGTTTCCTCGCTGCGACAACGCAATGAATTCGGATTTGGATGGGTAATACATGGTGATCCAATGACTGCGCCAAGAGCTGATAAACCCCGTCACCTTGAGCACAGGGAGACACCGATCCGTCGGCACATACCTCCTCGCTGCGCGGGGCATCATGACTGCCCGCAAGAGGGGGCCTTTGCGGATCTGTTGGGAAAGACGGCTCTATTCTACAAGATTTGGAATTCCGACTTCAACCGGTATTTTCACCCACGGCTTCCTGCGCGTAGATGACTCGGAAATCTGCCGCCTGCAAAACCGATTGCACGAGGAGACACTAAAGTGTAGAATACGTCCGCCCCTTTGCCCGGGCAGGCAAACTCAGCAGACCCGTTGGCGAGAGCCCGCGAGGAGAAAACGTTGTCGGCGAAAACACGATACAAGACCTTCGGACACGAAATGTATCCTGACATTTCGCTGAAAGCTCTCCGGCTGCTCGCACCACTGGCTCCGGGCGTCAGCTTTGACCGCGCCACTTTCCGCGATGCGGTGTGTGAGGTGCTTCCCCAATCGTCCCCCTCAACGCGCCGGGCGGTTGCCAACAAGATACTCCAACGCTTCCTGGTCGCCGAGGAGGGCGCCAAGATCGCCGGACGTCAGGGATCGCTCCTCGACAGTGAGCCTCGACAACTAACCGTAACCCCCTTCCTCCGACTCGTGAATGGCCTGCACGATGCCGAGGCTCGCAGACAGCTTCTGCTCTGGCAACTCACGCGAGTCGAAACTGTTGTGGGAGGGCTTTGCCGTCACATCTTCTATCCCTACTTTCACCAAAGCCGGATTCCCGGTGGGTGGGAGGCCGCGGAGTTTCAGGTCGTCAATGGGGAGCAGTTGATCGAGGTGGAACGCCGCATCACTTTGACTTTCATCCTCCAATTCGCGCGACGGGAATGGGGATTCGTGAACCGTCCGACGCTCCTCCGATCCCTGAGATCCCTGGTGCAGTGCGGACGGATCCACGCCCGCAAGCTCAAGGACCTGTGGCGACATCCCCAAGCTTTCGTTCCCACTCAACGACCGGTGCAACTGGCCGCTTTTGCGTTTGGGGTCTACCAAGAATGGCTTCCCACGCACGGTCAGAACGAGATTCCCCTGAAGAACCTGGAGGATAGCCGCTTCGTGCGAACGATGCTGGTGTCACCCCGGGAGGTGAGTGACTTGATTCGACGCGGCGCTCGGTATCACTTCTTCCAGAGCCGCCAGATGCGGCAGATGATCAGTGCAGGGGATACCAAAGGGGTGATGGTGCGGCTAACTCATGCCGACATGGAGGAGTTGGTCGACGCTGTCTTGAATCTTGCCATTTGATCCCTGCTGATCCCAACTGCAGTCTAACTCGAAGAGTTAGCAGGGACCGAGTCCTCTCCCGAAGTCTGAAAAGACTTAGGGCAGCCCCATCGAATCGCTTCGAGTAAGGCTGCCCGTGGGTAGAGGTTCAACGGCAGGGAGTATAACGGTTACGGGTTAAGAGAAAGTTGATCTTTTCTTGCAATTCTGTAAATTATTGGCAGCCGTCACGCTATGCTTGAGAGCTTGCGCATCGGGGATTTCTTACGCGTCAATGAGACCCCTGTCATCATCCACCAGGGCGACATCGAGGATCTGTGCCTGGCGGTGTCGCGAGAGCTTCCTTCGATCTCTCCTGGCACTCGTCGGAGAGTTTCCGCGCTGGTGGAGAACTACTCGATCGAAGAAGGATTGAACCGCGCTGCTTTTGAGGCGCTTCTCACCGCCCTCGCCGGGAAGCGAGGTCAGGGCTTTCTCGTCAACGGCGTTTTCGGAACCGGGAAATCGCATCTTCTGGCTGTGCTGCTACTCCTGAGCACCTACGACTTCTGCTGGGACCTCTTACTCAACGCACACCCCGGGTATGCACCGCTAAGGCCCCAATGCCCTCCCACCCATCGTTTACTCCCCGTCGCTTTCTCGTTAGACGCGTACTCCGGCAAGGATCACGATCTCGAAACGGTCCTCTGGAAGGAGACATCACGACACCTCGACTGCCTGTCGGAGACCTTGACAGACAGAACGCACTCTCGCGCCGACCGGTTTGCCCTTTTTAGGGACGCTCTTCAGGGAGCAGGCTTCGAGGGCGCTCTCTGGTTGGTCGACGAGCTCTCGTGCTTCCTGGCGTCCAAAAACCACGCTGATCTCCAGAACGATGCCTCCTTCCTGCAATTTCTCGGACAACGCTGCCAGTCGGGGCCGTTCTTCCTGGTAGGAGCCCTCCAGAAGAACGTGGAGGACATCGGGCATTTCGAGCCTTACATTCTGGAGCAAGTGAAGGACCGGTTCAACACTCGTCTAACTCTTCAGATTGCCCATGCTCCAACCTTAATCCGTAGCCGGCTGAACGCATTAGTAAATCCTGAAGTGCTTGGAGGTCAGCTTGGCGAATCAGTGAACCGGTGGAGAAACGCTCTTCCCGGCTTTCCCGAGAGCGCGCAGGACTGCCTGGCCGCATATCCCTTTCTGCCAGACACGCTTCATATTCTCGAAGCGGTGGTCGGACGCTTCTTCTCACGGACGCGCAGTGCGTTGATGTACGCACAACAGGTGTTGACGTGCGGAAAGACCCTTGAGCAGCCTTTCGATCACCTGGTCACTCCAGAAACGGTGTTCGACTTCTTCCTTCCGGACATCGCCGCACACCCTGAGTTGCGACGTTACGTGGAAGACGTGTACGGATTCTACGAACGCCAGGTCGCGCACCTCTGTCCTGACGCGCCGGGTCATGCCTTGCGTCTCATTAAACTGCTCATTCTCCTGAAGATAGGCAACATCCAATGCACCGTGAAGCAATTGGCCCACGCCTTGCTCACGGACTTCGACCTTCCCGGGGAGGCGAATTACGGATATGTTCAACACCTGCTCGAGAGGTTCCGCACCGAAGGCAACTTCGTGGCCGTCCAAAGGCGGCAGGCGACCTTTGAGGACGTATATAACCTTGACCTTGGGATTCGGATCAACGAGGCAGTCCGTCGCCGGGTAGACAGCGTGCTGGAGACACTGGGTCCGGAAGATCGTCGCATGGAGCAGTTCGCCCTCCGCTGCTGCGTAGCCGAAGAGTTCCCGCTGGCCCGGCTGGTCCGTCCGGCATCGTTTGCAGTCTGGTGGCAGAACACCCAGCGGAAGGTTCTGGCACAAGGGACGGACTTGCTTGCTTTGGACAAAGCTGCGTTGACGCACTGGACCTCCTCGTTGTCTGACCCCACCTCCGAGGAAGACGGTGCGATCTTTGTCGCCAGCCTCTTCAGGGTCGATCAGCAAAGAGAGCAATGGCTCGAGGCGGCTCGGGGGGTCGAGGACCCTCGGCGGCGGTTTTCAGTGGCTTGCCTCTTGCCCCGTGAGCCCACTTCCGAGGAAATGGAACGGTTGCGGGAATACACAGCCTGTCACTTGTTGTCTGAAGATCCCTCCTTGAAAGACAATCGGAGGGGTCGGGCGATTCTGACGAGGCTACGCGAAGACATGCCGGGGCAGACCTATGAAACGCAACGTCTGCTTCGCGGCCTCTACCTGCAGGGAGAGGTCTTCATCGGGAGCCAGATTCACTGTCGCACTGAGGAGATGGTCAACGCCGATCAGCCCTGGCCGTTTCTGCTTGATGCCCTCGCAGTCCACATGTTTAACGCGGTCTTTCCCCTATTCCCACCCATCGCCCCCCGGCAACGACTCCTCTCATCTACAGGGAGTAACAGTCTGACCTCCGAGATCCTGCGCCATGGCCTGCCGGGAAATCTGCTGACTCCAGCAGTTGATCGAATCGGCAAGGCCCTGGCAAAGCCGTTGGGGCTTGTCAAGGAAACCAAAAAGGGAGTGACCTTTGGGGTCGTGCCCAAAGAACTCGCCGCTCTCTGTGAGGCGACCGTCGGGCAGGGCCTCTCTTACACCGAGGTGGAACGTAGTCTGGGCAAGTCGGAGTATGGACTCCCTGCGGAACTCGCTCAACTCGTGATGGCTGCCATGCTTCGTCAGGGGCGTCTGACGGCCTTCAAGAGTGACAGTGAATCCATACCCGTCGAATCTCTACGACCTCCTTTACGGGATGCCATTGTATCTCTGAGTCGCGGACAGCTTATCTCCGAGGAAGACTGGCGGCTTCTCGCGGTCAGGATGACGGAGTCCACCGGACTCACTGTCCCTCAACAACGCACTTTCGAACACCAGGAGCAGGTCTGGACTCATCTGTGCCGATGGCGGGAGAGTCTGTCCGTCAGCCACGCGACCAGTCGTCAGTCTCTAAATCGACTCCTGCAAGAGGTCGGTCAACCGGCAACCCAATGGATGGTAACCGGAACGATCTTGTCCACGGTTGGGACGTGGCTGGAGCTTATTGATCCCTCCCAGCCCGCCAGCGAGGGGCTGAAGGCCTGGCTGCACACACCTGCGCATGAGTTCCCCGGTTCGGAGGAACTGCGGGATTTCGATCAACGCTCTCGTTTCCTAAACGACAACCGCGGAGACATCGCGGGAATGTACCGCTATCTCCAGGAGGTCACGATCGCTTCCCACGACTCCTTGCCAGACCGGCGTTCTCAGTTGCTGTCCACGCTGAGCCGGGGCGAGGAGATGATATCCGGGTGGCCGAGTCTCCAGCAGGAATGGAGGCGATTCCTTTCCGACTACATCACGTCCTACATGCACTGGCATTCCCTGCAAAACGCTCCGACCCGCGTCGCCTCCTATCTGGGTTTGAGGCAAGCCCCGGACTACCAGCGATTCCACCTTCTCGGAAAGATCGTTGTCTTTGCTCAAGAGTCGAGGGAGGACTGGGTTACCGCGTGCTTGTCACGATTCTGCGATTACCCGGGACTGGCGACGGCGCTTACAGAGTTACCGCGGTGTCCTCAATGTCGGCTTGAGATTGGCAGGGAGATGAGGATCCCACCGGTTGACGAGCTGCTTGTGCAGTATCGTCAGGCGGTCGAAAGCCGTTTAGCCCGCCTGCGCCAACCCGAGATCCTGGAAAGGCTCCATCGGCACACCCAATCTGATCCCGCCCACCCGACCTCGCTTCTTATTACGGCCTGCAATTCCCTGAGATCCGGGGACATGGAATCCTTCCTGAGCCAACTCAACGAAGAGGCAGTTCGTCACCTCAATCTGGCCTTGTCCCCTCGTAAACGAGTGGCGAGGCAGACGGCCCATCTCACGACAACCTTCTCCGGACAGTTGCTCACCAAAGGGAGCGCTCTGAGAACCTTCGAGTCCTGGCTCGATGGGGAGGACGGATTGCGCCCCGAGGATGAGGTACACTTCGAGTAAACCACCTCGGCTACCGTTCTGCTGCTTAAGACGCTTCAACGTCGTCTCGATAGTGGCCAGTCGCCGTGGTCTTGTTGACGCTGCTTGGGCCGTCTGGTATCATCGCCTTGTTTGGACTTAGGGCCGTGGTCGCCGGGAAGACGCAGGAGAGGCGACAGAACGAACATAGTGGAAGAAGGTTGCTGATGAAGGCAATGATCCTGGCGGCCGGGGTGGGCTCACGGCTGGACCCGCTTACGCGGAACCTGCCGAAACCCATGGTACCCATCCTCAACCGTCCCGTCGTGGAGCACATCCTCCGTCTGCTCGCCCGTCACGGTTTCACGGACATCATGGTCAATCTCCACCACCTGGCCGACCAGATCCGCAACGATTTCGGCGACGGGGATCGGCTTGGGGTAAGGATTCACTACTCCGAGGAGTCGGAATTGCTGGGCACGGCGGGTGGCGTGAAGAAGGTGGCGGACTTTTTCGACGACACCTTCATCGTCATCGGAGGCGATGATCTCGCCGACATCGATCTGTCAACCCTGATCAAGTTCCACAAGGAAAAGCAGTCTCTTGCCACCCTTGCTCTGGCGCTTGTGGACGATCCCTCGGAGTATGGCGTTGCTCTGCTGAATGAGCACGGACGGATTGCGCGGTTTGTCGAGAAGCCCAAAGGCGAGTTCCTGTTCAGCAACACGGTGAACACGGGGGTCTACGTCTTCGAGCCGCAGATCTTCCACTTCATCCCACAAGACCGGTTTTTCGACTTCGGTCGGGATGTGTTTCCCTTGCTCCTGCAACAGAAAGAGCCGTTCTTCGGGTGCCTGACCGCCAATTACTGGTGTGACGTGGGCAACCTGGCTCAGTATCGTCAGGCTCACTTCGATTTTCTGGAAGGACGGGTCAAACTGGAGATCCCCCTCAAGGAAATCCGGCGCTTCGTCTGGATGGGGGATAACGTGCGTATCGACCCCAGCGCCGAGGTGGGCTATCCTGTTGCCATCGGATCGAACTGCACGATCGGGCCGAAGGCCAAAGTGCTCGAAAACTCCGTGATCGGGGAGAACTGTGTGATTGAGTCCGGCGCTGTAGTGACTCGAAGCATCCTGTGGGAGAACGCCCGGATCGAGGCGGACACGACCTTGCACCGTTGCGTCGTCGGCACCAATTGTCACGTGAGCTCCAACGCAGCCATTTTCGATGGGGTTCTCGTGGAACCGAACGGCAGCGGCTGAAAAGCAGGAATAAACGCGCAGCGGGAGTCTGCGACTCGCCCTCCTCCACGAGGGCGTGGGGTAGATAAGTGTTTTTTGACTATATCTTGAAGGGAGAGCCAGTTTGGATTACGACGTCAAGGATTTGAGCTTAGCAGAGGAAGGCAAAAACGCCATCGAGTGGGCCGACCGGGAGATGCCGGTCTTACGATCGATCCGTCAGAGGTTCGAGCAGGAGAGACCTCTGGAGGGTGTCACGCTGGGCGCATGCTTGCACGTTACTTCAGAAACCGCCAATCTCGTTCGCGCCCTGAAAGCAGGAGGAGCGCAGGTGTTGCTGTGCGCCTCCAATCCTTTGAGCACCCAGGACCCGGTTGCTGCTTCGGTGGTCCATGACGTGGGGATCCCGGTCTTCGCCATCAAAGGCGAGGACAGTGAGACCTACTACCGCCACATCAACGCTGTCTTGGACCAAAACCCGAACATGACCATGGACGACGGCGCGGACCTCGTGTCCACCCTCCACCGGGAACGAACGGAGGTCCTCCAGAACGTGCTCGGCGGCACGGAGGAAACAACCACCGGTGTGATCCGGTTGCGGAGCATGGAGGAGAGCGGCGTCCTGAAGTACCCGATCATCGCCGTCAATGATGCGAATACGAAGCACTTTTTCGACAACCGATACGGGACGGGACAAAGCACGATTGATGGGATCCTGCGAGCCACCAACATCCTTCTTGCCGGAAAGAACTTCGTGGTCAGCGGGTACGGCTGGTGCGGCAAAGGACTGGCGATGAGAGCGCGGGGGATGGGCGCCAGCGTAATCGTCACTGAGGTGGACCCGTTGCACGCGCTGGAGGCCGTCATGGACGGCTACCGCGTCATGCCCATTGAGGAGGCGGCCCGTCTCGGAGACATTTTCGTGACGGTGACCGGAGACCTGAACGTGCTCCGTGGTGAGCACTTCAGTGTGATGAAGGACGGCGTTATCATCTGCAACTCCGGCCACTTCAACGCCGAGATCGACATTCCAGCCCTTGAGCAGATGTCCACCTCCAAGCGTCGACTCCGTGGGTGCATCGACGAATACCTGCTGGCAAACGGCCATCGAATCCATCTTCTCAGCGAAGGCCGCTTGATTAACCTTGCCGCCGCGGAAGGTCATCCGGCGAGCGTCATGGATATGAGCTTTGCCAACCAGGCGCTTTCGGCGGAGTTCATGGTGAAGAACGCCAAGAGCCTTGAGAAGAAAGTCTACGGTGTTCCGAAGGAGATCGACGAATCCGTCGCGCATCTCAAACTCAAGAGCATGGGTGTCGAAATCGACCGGTTGACCGACGAGCAGAAACGATACCTGGGGTCCTGGGAACACGGGACGTAGGTTTCGACCCTTCCGAATGTGGACTGTACCGATCGTCTTCATGGCAACACTTTGCCTCAGCTTCGTCCTCGACGCGGTGGGCCGCAGATCGTCTCCGGCAAAGGACGCAGTGGATCCGGGACCTATTGTCTCGCCGCTTCCTGGCTTGCTGGGATGGGGTGTTGTCGCGGCAGGGGTTGCCGCTTTGTGGTGGTACGTCCCAGGCACGCGGGCTGAAGAGGGTCCACTTCTCCAGGTCGCCGGTTTGCTTGCAGGCTCCTGGGTGATCGGGCGAGCCTGCGACCGCTTCCCAATCCCGCGGGAGGTCCGCCTCGGTTTGGTGCTGCTCCTGTCGATCGCTGCCTCCGTGTTCGCAGCCTTTGACGCCGTGAAGGCGCCCTTCTCCGCGCGGTTCATCCCCTTGGGAGTCATGTCTCAGCCGTTGACAGCCCTGTGGATCTTCATCGTTGCCTACGCGTTCTTCGGCACCAATCTGATCCCGGGCCTTGCCCTCGGTCTTACCGGAGTCATTTCTGCCACGTTGCTTGCCATCGGTCTGCTTCAGCCTCAGACAACCGGCTCCCTGGCTATGATGCTCACCACGCCGCTGGCCGGATTTTCTCTGGGTCAGTGGAACGCCTCCCGCTCTCCTGACGCGCGACGAATGGACAGTGGCACGGCCCTTTCCCTGGGATTCGCTCTGGCCCTCATCACCGTGGCCGGCGCTCTGAAGAATACAGCATTTCTGGTCTTGATCCTCCCCATGCTCGTTTTAGGCACTCCTCTGATCGATGTCACCTACGCGATTCTCCGGAAGCCCAAAGGAGAGATCTTGAAGGGGGAGGCTGTCACCCTCCAGAAGGCCAGACTTAGGCTACACGATGTCTTGCTGCAAGAGGCGGTGCCTCTTCGCAAGGTGACCTCCCTCCTGATCGCCCTCGACGGTTATCTGTGTCTCCTCGCCCTGCTTCTGGTGCTGATGATCCGCGTCCATTTTGCCTTCAAGCTGTTGCTCATGCTCCCGGCCTTGGTTGTCGGAGGGCTGTTCTTCTACTCGCTGTCGAAACTCTTCGCACGGAAAGCAGCGGCCCTTCCAGGGGACAAGATCAACCTGCTCAACGTAGCAATCTCTCCGCTGTCCATGAGCGAAGCCTTGGAACGCGTTGAGGAATACATCGCCAGTCGCCAGCCCCACATGATAGTGACCTCGGATACCTCCCTCATCGTCAAAGCCCAGGATGATCCCGAGTTCTTCCGGATTGTGAACGAAGCCGACATGGTGACGGCGGATGGCATCGGGGTTGTGCTC
>JACQGJ010000173.1 GCA_016199605.1 Armatimonadota bacterium
GAGTTGAGGAGTGATGCTTGAATGTACTTGATGTATGTGGACGAAAGCGGCGACTGCGGATTGGTCAATTCACCGACGCGTTACTTTGTTCTCACCGGATTGGTTGTCCACGAACTTCGTTGGCAGGCATACGCAGACCAACTCGTGGCTTTCCGCCGCCGGATGCGCCAGCAGTTTGGTCTGCGCCTGAGGGAGGAACTACACGCCGCGGCCCTGATCACTCGTCCCGGTGAACTCGTCCGGATCAAGCGCCATGACCGATTGACGATCATCCGAGCGTTTGCCGATGAGATCGCTTCGATGGGCGACGTCAACGTGATCAACGTGGTTGTAGACAAGCAAGGGAAACCGACGGACTATGACGTCTTCGCGGTTGCATGGAAGGCTCTGGTTCAACGATTTGAGAACACGCTGTCCCGCCACAACTTTGCGGGGCCTGCGAATCCTGATGAGCGGGGGATGATCTTGCCGGATCACACCGACGACAAGAAGCTGACGGGCTTGCTGAGACAAATGAGGAGGTACAATCCCATTCCTCATCAGGCGTCAGTCGGGTCTGGATACCGGAACATGCCTCTGGTCAGCATCATCGAAGATCCCAGTTTCCGCGACTTACTGCACTCCTACTTTATCCAAGCTGTAGACCTCGGTGCGTTCCTGCTCTATCAGCGATTGGCGCCCAGCGCATACATGCGGAGGAAATCGGGACAGAACTTCTTTCAGAGGCTCGATCCAATCCTGTGCAAGGTTGCTTCGAAAAGCGATCCGCACGGGATCGTGTGGCTCTAACAAAAAAGGGGACGTTACCGTCCCCGGAGGAATCCTACTATCCAGTCGAGCCGGGGTTCAGATTCCGATGTCAATGTAACAAATCACACCGCGGAAGTCAACAGAAATCCAAGAATTGTTCGGGGGAGAATTGCAGACATCCGCCAGCGGATGGAGCAGTTCCTCCGCGACCTCGGCGCCTCCCCCGCCGAATCCAGCAGCCGCTACTCGCTGGAGCAACCGTGGACGCTGACGCCGGAGGAATTCACCAAGCGCGCCCGCAAGCACGGCATGCCTGACCTCCGTCTCTTCGCCACCGTCCGCGACCAAACCGCCGCGCTGACGGAGGTGATTGCAAAGGTGGAGCGGGAGATTGGCGAGCGGGTGGCGGGGTTGTACAAGGTGTGACGGTGGTATTGACGCGTTGTTGACCTCCGACAACACCGACGGGTATAATAGCGCCAGACTCAGCGAGAGCAGTCTGGAGTCGCAAAGGAGGGAATGATTATGTCCGAGAACAAGAGTGGCGGGCTTGGCCCGGTGCGTGAGGATTTTCAGAAGTCCTTTACCCATCAGGGGGTCAAGCCGCAGGGCAATCCGCCCACCACGCGTCCCACGCAGCCGCCAGCGGGAAGTAGCTCTCAAAAGCCAACCCAGTCCACATCTGGTTCAGGCGGTGGAAAGAAGCCATAGAAGATGGACGTCACGAAAGTCTTTCAGGTCCTCGCGTACGTGATTCCCGGATTTATCGGACTTCAATGGTATCGGGCCGTGTATCCGGTGAAAAAAGTGTCCGATACCGTCATAGTATTGTGGAGTCTGATCCACACACTGATCATTCTCGCTGCATTTGGTTTTTTGAGTTGGCTATTGGAACTTCCTCAACTCAACTACTTTACGCGTCCCCCTGAAACCCTCGGCTGGAAATCCGCCGCTCTCCTCATCCTAAGTGGCTTCCTCTACGGCTCACTTCTGGCAGGACTTCACTGGGCCCGGCAGAAGCTCAGCTTGTGGACCCCTGATCCCCTTTCCATTTGGGCAAAGGTGAACTTGCAGAAGGAAGGATATTGGACGCTTGTTCGCCTCAAAGAACGAGACCTCCTGTACTTCGGCTGGATTTCCGACTACACCTTCGATCCCGACTCCGATGATCAGGACTTCCTCCTTCGAGACGCTCGCTGCGTTGACGAAAACCTGCAGGTGAAATACCTTGTGGCAGGGCTGGGGGTGTACCTCAACACCAGAGACGTGATATCCATTGAATTCATCCACGCCGAGTGAGTGCGACCTCGGCACCTCCCCCGCCGAATCCAGCAGCCGCAACCCGCTGGAGCAGCCGTGGTCGCTGACGCCGGAGGAATTCACTAAGCGCACCCACAAGCACGGGACCCCCGACCCCCGCCTCTTCACCACCGCCCGCGACGAAACCGCCGCGCTGACGGAGGGGATTGCGGAGGTGGAGCGAGAGATTGGCGAGCGCGTAGCGGGGTTGTATGGGGTGGAGTTGGATAGTGAGCGGGATGAGGAAAAATGAGTTTGACTTTCCTGAAGAGAGCCTTTACAATACAACCACTAAACTGCCGCGGAGTCCTTTTGGACTTCACGAATTATACTGCCGGGCCTTTCGGGGCTCGAATCATTCTGCCGGGAGCTCTTGCGAAAGAGCTCCCGAATTGTTTTTGGGGAGAGTGACGCTGTGGCCTATCGAGTTCGCATCTTCGTTGACTTCTGGAACTTCCAGTTATCCTGGAACGAGCACCTGGGGCAGTCCAGGCAGTGCGATTGGCCCAAGATGCCCTTGCGTTTCGTTCAGGCCGCACAGACCAGCTTGAGCAAAGCCGGAATCACAGAACCGCTGCAAATTGAGGAAACTCGTGTCTACGCTTCTTACGACCGAGGCAACCCCGCTGAACAAAAGCTACGCGGCTGGCTGACCGACTTCCTTGACCGCCAACCGAGCTTCCGGGTTTTCGCCAAACAACGGGCCGGAGGCACGATCAGCGTCCGTTGTCGCACATGCGGACAGGCAATCTCTGACTGCCCGTCCTGCCACGCGCCCCTGGCGGGCACACGCGAAAAGGGCGTTGACACCGCCATCGTTACGGATCTCCTCTCTCTCGCCTGGGAGAACGCCTACGAGATTGCGATTCTGGTCACTTCTGATGCTGACATGATCCCTTGTGTGGAACGGCTGCAGGAAAAGGGCTTCAAGGTGATCAATGCTACCTGGGCAGGACGAGGGCATCAACTGGCACAGGTGTGCTGGGCATCATTCAACACCCTGGAGGTCGCGGATCAGTTCATTCGATGAGTGAGTATACCGCGCAGGCTGTTCGCGTTACCCTCCTCATCCCCGATGCCTCCACGCGTGCCACGGGCGTCCCGCCCGTGAGTATTCATGCGCTGGATGCGGCGCAAGCCACATTCATCGCCGTCCGCGACGATACCGCCACGTTGACCGAGGAAATCGCGAAGGTCTTGCGGGAGGACGACGAATCCATTGAGGGGAGTTACGCAGATTAAGAAACATCGTTGTTTGTCTTCAACCTTTCCTCGCTCCGCCTTCCTGATGGCGCTCTTGCTCCAATCTTCCGTCACCCGTGCTGACAAGCTCGACTCTGGCTCGTGGCGGCTATACTACCATTCCAGCGGTTTCTACTCCCTCGACTACAAGGGCGAGACGTTCTTGCAGGATCCGTACTCCTGGCTGCCGATCATGGAAGGGAAGCTGGAGAAGAAAGCAACCAAAGACTCGCTGCACCTGAAGTGGTCGGACCGGGCAGCCGGACGACACCCCGGATACACCTCGGCCTTCGAGGTCCACCTGGGAGAGGGTGAGTGCGCATTGATCTGGAAGCAATCGTGTCACCAGCAGCCGAAGGGCATGGAACTGGCGGTCTTCCTGCCGGACGAGTTCTTCCGTAGCCCTGGCAAAGAGGCCACTGCTACGTTCGTTCAACGGAACGGAAACAAAGGCACGACGGCCCTGAGGGACGGCCCGGGGATCGGTGGCGCCGGTCAAGGGCTGGTGGCGTTGCGCTCGCTGACACTCGCTGGGGACAGGCGAACGATACAGATAGAAATGCTTTCAGGAGCAGAGTCAGGCTATGGATGGTCGTTTCAGGACTATCGGCAGGCGCCCAACGCACCAGGCTGCTATCGCCTGGTCTTCTCGTGGGACAGCTCTCCATTTAAGGCGGATCTGAAGGTGCTATTTCAGGTGAAAGGCGAGACGCAATGACCCAACCCCATGCCAGGCAACGGTTGAAAAGACTGATTGGCTCCACATTTTTCGTGGCAGTGACAGGCTGGCCAAACTGTGCCCGCCCTCAAGAATTGGTGGCTCTGCACACTGTCCCGATCGCCCTACCCGACCCTTCTTTCGAGCAAGGAGATCACCACACCTTTTTCGCTCCCACGGCAGGTCAGCCCGTCAACGGGCTGCAGCCGGCGAGCGACACCGCGCGTACCGGCAAGGGTTCCATGACTGCACGAGGTCCGATCCCGACGTGGGCGGGATTCTTCACTCAACCTCAACCGGTCTCTCCAGGGACACGCCTTCAGTTCGAGGCTTGGATCAAAGCTGAGAAGGCAGGTGGGTTGGCGACTCTGTCGATCAACTGGAACGATGGCGGCAAGTACCTACGGCATGTTGCCGCTGAGAACGCAGTGGGAACGCACGGTTGGAAACGGGTCGTCCTCACCACCACGGTACCGCAGGACGCCAACCACTATGTCCTTGGTTTGCGTGTCGACGGGTTGACAGGTCAGGTTTGGTACGACGACGTGGCCCTCTACCGCCTGGTTCCGCAGTCGGCGCATGGTGGGCGGTACCTGTTCAGCGAGGACTTCGACACGGACCCTCTGCCCGACAAACGCTGGACCTTCGGTCGCGGTGGCAAGTGCGAATACGCCTACGACACTCAGGAACGGTTCCGTGGGAACGGCTGCCTGCGCGCCGGACCCGGCGATGCGATGTGGGGCCGCTGGTTCTCCCAGCAACGCCTTCGGGTCCGCCCGGGATATCGCTATCGCCTGAGCGGCTACATCAAAACGAGCGGGGTTCGCCACGGCGTTCCGAGCCTCGGGCTGGGATTCTTCAAAGGCGACCAGCGCCTCGACGGTATCAGCACCCGCAATGTCTATGAGCCGGACTGGACGCCTGTCGAGGCCGAAGGCGCAGCGCCGAGAGAAGCCGAGTGGGCGCAAGTCACGTGCGAGGCCAGTGGCCTGGAGGGAGTGGCCTGGTTTGATGCCCTCCAAGTCTTCGAGTCGCCGCAACCCGGAGTATGGATCGATCGACTCCAAGTCACTGGTTCCCCGCACGGTCTGCTTCCCGGTCACGATCTTGCGGGTGAGGTTGTGATCCTAAATCCGCTGAAGTCACGTAGGTTGCTGGAGCTGCACTGGACGCTGACTGATGTCGAAGGCAACCTCCTGTGGCAACGAAAAGAGACGGTCTCTCTGCATAACAAAGCAACAGTCCGAGCTCATGCAGGGCGACAGAAGAAACTGGGATACTTCCACCTCAAGCTGGAGGTCTTTGAGAATGGCCTCCGGTTGGGTGGAGCCACTCGTAACGTTCCCGTCCTCCCTCCCCTACCCGTCAAACCCATGCCTCATGTCCCGTACACCGTAATCGCGGCGAACCAGTATTCCCTCGTAAAGGGGGCGCTGACGGAGGAGGAAGCCACCTGGCGCAGGTTCGCCCGCATGATGCGTGCGTCGGGAGTGACGAATCTACGAGTGTGGAATCACTGGACCGAGCAGAACTACCCGCCAGGCAGCCAGGGCGGGGACGGTGTGGTGCTAAAGCCGAGTGTCTACGACATGGCCTGTCGTGTGGCGCGTGAGGAAGGGATCCGTGTCAGCATGGTCTTCTGGCTGGTCCCTCCCTGGGCACAAGGTCCTGAGGAAGACTGGCACTGTTACAGGTTCACGCAGGAAGCGGCGAAGTACTATGCAAAAGTTGGCGTAGACCGGTTCGAGATTGATAACGAACCCGTGGGAACTCAGCGTTATCTCGACCGACTCAAAGCTGGATACCTGGGCATCAAACGTGGGAACCCCTCCGCAGAGGCGCTCATGGCGGGACTGTTCTGGTACCATCGGCGGCCAAACGAGGGAATGTTCACGCTCGACGGGAACCTATTCAACGCTCTCGGTGAGCTTGCGGCGCCCTATACCGACCGCGTGAACTGGCACGAGTACTACCAGAGCCCTCCTGAGCAACCCCTGTCTCGCGACCTTGCCGTCCACCGGGACCTCTGCGACCGGCGATTTGCTGGAAGCTATGGCACGAGCCTCTATATGACCGAGACGGCCTACTGCGCTTTTTCACCCGGCCCGGCAGGACATGTGACCGAACAGCAGCAAGCCGAGTGGGGTGTCAGGGAGTACCTCGTGACTCTTCGCGACAACTACCTCGACATGGACAACAAGGCGTTCTGGTACTACTACCTGGACGATAACGGTGCTCCCTACTATGCCGCGGCCATGTCGGGGCTGTTGCGAATTGACATGTCCCCCAAGCCTTCATACCTCGCCATGCGTAACCTGGCGCCACTGATCGAGGGCGCCGAGCCGGTGGGTGAGATAGAGGTGGGGGAACCGTTCAAAGCGTTGCTGCTGCGCCGAGGGGCCGAACCGGTGATCGCAGTATGGAGCGCGGGTGAACCGGGTGATATCGCGATCGACGTAGGGCGGCGCCAGGTAACTTTGATTGACCTGTGGGGCAACACACGGCAGGCCGTCACTCACGAGGGGAAACTGGGTGTCCGCCTGACCGGATCGCCCCAATATGTTCTGGGGGCTGACGCTGCGACGGTATTCGCACCGGCCCTTGCCAACCAACTAACACGGTTGCGGACGGAGCTGCGTGCCCTCGGCTGGGCCGCGGCGGAACCTACACTTCAGCAGGTGTCAGAAACTATCCCTGTATTGTTGGAGACTCACAAGTTCTCGGCTTTGCCCTCACTGGCCGACTCTGCGGAGAAGATGGTCGATGAGACAGTTGAGGATCTTGCCTCAGGCAAGCTGACGATGCGGGAGGCCGGTCCTCGATTCGCTCTCCTGCGGGTTGCCGATACCTGCCGTGTGGGAGGCGTGTTAGTCGGCGAGAGAAAGGAACAGACCGGACAGGCGATCGCTGGAGCAGAGCTTCTGGAGAGGCAAGCCACGGAGGCGCTTGGTTCTCTGTCGGGTCAGACGCGCGCGCGAATCTTCGTTCAACTCGGACAACGCAGACTGGAGCGCGTTCGCTGGCAACAGAAGCGCGGCTGGGATTCTGCGGTCAACACAGAGACCGCGCGTCTGGCAGCCCGGGATTTTCGTTTGGCCCTTCAACTTGCCAGGCTGGAACCCAATCCTCGTCTGGACGTTTGGCTGTCTTCCCCCGCCTACGAGCTTCGAGCAACAGGTAAAGCCGTCGAATTTCCCGTGGCGGTCCACAATGCTTTTGAGTCGTCGATCGAGGGGCAGTTCCTCATCAACGCCCCTGCGGGATGGCGGATCGAGACCGACCAGACGAGGTTCCAGGTTGCACCCCAGCAACGGCTTGTTGTGGCGTGTCGCGCCACTCCCGAGGCGATCACCAGAGGACTCTCCGTGTTACGGCTGGCAGCTCGAATCGGGGACCGCGAGATCCTGCCGATTGCTTTCCAGCTTGAAGCCAGTGTTCCCATCTCAGTTCGCTGGCAGGCAGCGGAGAACGCTATCAACGTTGAGATTCACAATCACTCCGATCAGCAGTTGCCGGAACAAGTGTTCATTGCGAATTGGGTCTCTCCCGGTTACGTGACCTTGCCCCCGATCCCTGCGGGGTCCTCCCTCGCCCTTCGCCTTCAGGCACCCGAGGGATTCCGGGCAGAGGCCAAGAGCCTGCCCTGCAAACTCGAAAGTCCGGAGTTGCACTGGCAGGGGGAGGCTGAGAGGAATGACACGTCCATTCAAGAGGCGAGACCTGTCACGGGGAATGCCACCGTTACGCCTACGGGTCCGTGGCTGGTTGTCGGTCCCTTCGACAATCCGCAGGAAGTGGCCGGGGTGGCCTTACATCCCGATAAAGGCCACGAGATAGATTATCTCTATGAGCATGGGGGAGAAACCGCTATCGTCCCGACCCCCAAGATGACCTACACGAGCACTGTGGCGTCGGGAGGTATTGCAGCATGGCAGACGTATTCCGGCAACGGGGAGTGGGTTGACCTCGAAGCGGTGTTCGGGAAGACCGACTACCGCGTCGCGTATATGGCCACCACCCTCCACTCAGAGGAATCACAGTTGGTCGTTCTCGAAACCGGCAGCGATGATGGCCTCAAGGTGTACCACGATGGGAGGAAGGTGTGGGATTTCTGTGAGCGCCGTTCTGCCGCTCGCGCGGAGAACAAAACAGTCGTCCGTCTTCATCCCGGCGAGAACCGGTTCCTGCTCAAGTGCTTCGATGCGCAGGGAGAATGGGTCCTGTCGTTTCGCGCGGTCGCGACAGCGCGAGTGAGTTCCGCAGAATGACAAGGCAAACTCTTGAACCTGAAATGGAATACCGGTATCATGCCTGAAGTAGTGGTACCGAGGCCGCGACTTCGTGGTTGAGTCGCTGGGACAGAGACGTAAGGCTATAGGCCGCCCTTTGAGTTTCGATCTGGTTTTGGTGGAGCTCCCCTGTGGAAAGGAAACAGCATGAAGCAGCATAGGTCGGTCACTTTGCTATCACTTATCGGGATGGCGTGGCTGTTGTTCGCCGGCGCGCATCCGCCACTCGCAGATCCTGAACAGCCAACCTGTTATCTCCGCCAAGCTACCTGGCACGAGACCTTGCGCGTTTCGCGGGAAGCGTTGCTGAAACAGGAAAAGGCGACCGGCCAGGGATTGCCGCTGCCGGAGTTTGGGGCCTCGGACTACACCTTCATGGCGTGGATTCGGACGACTGCAGCCACGGGGGCTTTGTTCTCGAAGTCTTCCCCTGACGGGCCGTGGGCGTGCAATGGCAAAGTGTTCTTCGTCAGCAACGGTCGGTTGTGCTACGACGTTGGTTGCATCAGCGTTGTAGGCGCCGACACTCCGGTGAATGATGGGAGGTGGCACCACGTCGCCCTCACCTACTCCGATTCCGAGCGTGTGGTTGAGTTCTTCGTGGACGGCAAGGTCGATGGGCACGTCTCTCAGAAAGGCAACCCGGATTTGCCAACCGATATCCTTCGTCTTGGCAGCATCGCCTCCAACTTCCACGCGCAGCCGAGCGGGTTCAACGGCGACATGGACGAAGCTCAGATCTTCTGTCGGAGGTTGAGCGCCGACGAGATCGCGGGGCACTACCGTCTGCCGCAGGCGCCCCTCGGCCCTTCCTGTGTCGGTTTCTGGAGCTTCGAGAAAGAAGCAGTGGATGTTTCAGGCAACAACAACCACGGACGACTCGAGGGCACGGTTACAGTGGAAGGAAGGTTCGGGGACTGTCTGCGCTTCGATGGCAAGTCCTCGGTTCTCGTCCCCAACGCAAAAGCCGATGCCCGCGTCGCGCGGGAGAGATTGTGGGACCTGCTGGAACGGGACTTTCCAGACACGACCTCTCGTCGGCAGAGGCTCTACGAAAGACAAGACCATCTATGGGACGCCGATTGGGAGGTAGGCAACTTTCAATCTCTTGCCCGTCGCTATGCCGCTGCATCGAACCGAGTTCCCTTTCTTCGCCAACAGGCAGAGACGTTGGCCGCTGGTGTGAAGCAAACTGAGGACCTCCAGACAGTGCGACAGCTCTATCATCGTTCGCGGAAAATTGACGAAGCTGTGTCCGCTATTCGCTCACTGAACC